>NZ_JBWKZU010000013.1:0-87016 GCF_059424825.1 Acidovorax sp. GW101-11A03
TGGTGGCGGAGGGGGTGGAGACGACGGGGCAGCTGAGCTTTCTGAGGCTGCACGGGTGTGAGGGGTTCCAGGGGTATCTGTTTGGGCGGCCCGGGCCGGTGGGGGAAATGGATGTTTTCCTGCACCCACACCGCTGACGGGGCTGCGGCAAGTCAACGTGCGGTGGTCGCCACAGACGGCATGACCGAGCGCTGGTGTGTGTTGCACGTGAAGGCGTAGGCATGTTTTTTGACAAATTGCTGGACCGCGAGGCCCCCGGAATCCGTGGATTACTCCTGGTGCTGGCGGCCGCCCTGTTAGGGGCCGTGCTGGTGGTGCAAGGGGCTCTGCAGTGGCGGAGCACCGAGCGCGCGGCCGAGCGGTCGCGCCTGCTACAGCAGACGGCCGAGGCCCTGATGAGCCAGACCACGGGCGGCTCCATGCTGGGTGCGGTCTCGCTGCTGGGCCTGAGCGAACCCTTGCTCAAGGACATGGCCCTGGGCCATCTGCCCCCGGACAATCCCGACGCACTGGCGAAGTTGGCCGTGGCACGCGGGCGTTTTCTGGTCAACGGCGTCTATGTGATCTCGGCCGATGGCACGGTGGTGGCGCATGAGACGCCAGGCACCCGGTCCACGGGGCTCAACCTGGCGTTCCGGCCATATTTTCAGCAGGCCATCCGGGGGGCCGTCAGCGTGTACCCCGCCGTTGGCAGCAACACGCAGGAGCGGGGCCTGTACTACGCCGCACCGCTGTATGAAGGCGACACGCCGACCGGCTCCATCATCGGGGTGGTGATGTTCAAGCAGGGTTTCGAGCCGGTGGACCTGCTGCTCAAGCGGGCGGGGTTGCCCACGGTGCTGCTCTCGCCCCAGGGGGCTGTGTTTTCTTCCACGCGCCCCGAATGGCAGTTTGCCGTGGCCCCGCCGCTGACCCAGGCGCGCATTGACGCTCTGCGCGCATCGGGCCAGTTCGGGCAGTTCTTCGAGAAAGGCGTGGCCTCGGCCCTGCCGTTTGCTGCCGATGCGGGCGAGGTGGTGCTCAACGGCGTGGCCTATGCGGTGGCCCACCGCGCCATCCAATGGAACGACCCCGGGGGCCAGTGGCAACTGGTGATGCTCGACGACATCAGCACCCTGATGACCCCTGCCCAGCGGGTCCAGGTAGGGGCTGTCGCGTTTGTGGTCATCAGCCTGCTGGGCCTGCTGCTGCTGGACTTGCTGCGCAGCCGCGCACGGGTGGCGTCGGCGCTGGAGCGGTTCCGCGTGCTGGGCGCAGCGCTGGAGAGCAGCCCGGTCTCGGTGGTCATCACCGATGGCGAAGGCTACATCGACTGGGTCAACCCCCAGTTCGAGCGCAACACCGGCTACACGCTGGAGGAAGTGCGTGGCAAAAAGCCATCGCTGGTCTCCAGCGGCCAAACCCCGGCGCAGACCTACCAGGTCATGTGGTCCACGCTGCTGTCGGGGCAGTCGTGGCAGGGCCATTTTGTGAACCGGCGCAAGGACGGCAGTACCTACCACGACGAAGCCACGCTGTCGCCGGTGTTCGATGGCAAGGGGCGGCGCATCGGCATCGTGGGCCTGCACGAGGATGTGTCCGCGCGCATCGAGGCCCAGAAGGAGCTGGAGCGGCGCGAGCGCCTGCTCAACGAACTGCTGGAGCAGCAGACGGCCATCTTTGACAACGCTCCGCCCATCGTGCTGGTGTGCGATGGGCATTTCCGGCAGTTCAATCCGGCGTTTGTCGAACTCATGGGCGGCACGGCCTCGCAACTGCTGGGGCTTGGGGTGTCGGTGCTGTTTGGTGGTCCGGGCCACTCGGACCTGTTCACCGCCCGGGTGGCGCCCAGCCTGGCCTCTGGCCAGGCGCTGCGCGAGACGGCCACCTTGTTCCGCCTGGACGGCAGCCGCTTCGAGGCGCGGCTGGCAGGGCGCAGTCTCAAGATGGACGACTTCGGTGCCGCCTCCATCTGGGTGATCGAGGATGTGAGCGACCAGCGGCGGGCCGAGCTGGCCATCCAGCAGGCCAAGGAGCGCCTGGAGCTGGCCCAGGAGGCCGGAAAGATCGGCGTGTTCGACCTGAACCTGCTGACCGGCGAGATCCTGTGGTCCGACAAGCTCGCGCAGATGATGGGCCTGCCGCCTGGCACCCAGCCCGATGGCCGCGATTTCTGGCTCAACTGCCTGCACCCCGAGGACCGCGCGCAGGCGGCGGCCTATTTCGACAGCTGCCTGGCCGGAACCGAAGACCACTTGCGCGACTCCTGGCGCATCGTGCGCCCCGATGGCGAGGTGCGCTGGTTCCTGGAGGCCGCTCGCATCTTCCGCAACGGGCAGGGGCGGCCAGTGCGGGTGGTCGGGGTCAATGTGGACATCCACGACCAGAAGCTGCTCGAAGAGCAGGTGGCCGGGCAGCTGGACTTCCAGCAGGCCCTGATCGACGCCATCCCCGTGCCCTTGTTCTACAAGGGGGCCGACGGGCGCTATGTGGGCGTCAACCGTGCCTACGAGCAGGCCTTTGGTGTGGAGCGCGAAACCCTGGTGGGCAAGACCGTGATGGACCTGGAGTTCCTGCCCCACGCCTCGCGCGTGCTGTTCGAGCGCGACAACGCACTGGTCCTGGCGGGCGGGCAGTCGGTGCACCGCGAGGTGGATCTGCCCTATGCCGACGGCGAGATGCACCACACGCTGTTCTGGCTGCATGGGTTCCGGCGCGCAGACGGAAGCCCCGGCGGCACCATCGGCACGTTTGTGGACATCACCGACCGCCAGCGCGCCGAACAGGAGCTGCGCCGCGCCAAGGAGCTGGCCGAGGAGTCCACCGCGCTCAAATCCAACTTCCTGGCCAACATGAGCCACGAGATCCGCACGCCGATGAACGCCATCATCGGCATGTCGCACCTGGCGCTCAAGTCGGGCCTGAGCCCGCGCCAGCACGACTACGTGAGCAAGATCCAGCAGGCGGGCCAGCATCTGCTGGGCGTCATCAACGACATCCTGGACTTCTCCAAGATCGAGGCGGGCAAGCTGGTGGTGGAGCGCCAGCCGTTCCTGCTGGACCGCATGTTGGAGAGCGTGTCTGACGTGGTGGGCTACAAGGCGGGTGCCAAAGGGCTGGAGCTGGTCTGCGATGTGGCCAGCGACGTGCCGCCCAATCTTGTGGGGGATTCGCTGCGCCTGGGCCAGATCCTCATCAACTTCGCCAACAACGCCATCAAGTTCACCGAGTCGGGCGAGATCAGCATTGCCGTGCGGTTGCTGGCGTCGGCTGGCCAACAGGTGCGCCTGCGGTTTGAGGTGCGCGACACCGGCATTGGTCTGACGCAAGAGCAGATGGGGCGCCTGTTCCAGAGCTTCCAGCAGGCCGACACCTCCACCACCCGCCGCTACGGCGGCACCGGGCTGGGGCTGGCGATCTGCAAGAGCCTGGCCGAACTCATGGGCGGCGAGGTGGGGGTCGAGAGCGTGTTTGGGAAGGGGTCCACCTTCTGGGTGGCCCTGCCACTGGAGCGTGGTGCAGCGGCACGGGTGCTGCTGCCGCCACCCGACCTGCGCGGCAGCCGCGTGCTGGTGGTGGACGACAACCATACGGCGGCCACGGTGTTGTCCGACATGCTGCACGCCATGGGTTTTGAGGTCGAGCAGGCACACTCCGGCCTGGAAGCGCTGGACCGGCTGCGTGAATCCATGGCGCAGCACAAGCCGTTTGGGCTGTTGCTGCTCGATTGGCACATGCCCGGCATGGATGGTGTGGAGCTGGCGGGTCACATCCGCAGCCTGGGCATGCCCAAGGTGCCGCAGATGCTCATGGTCACCGCCTATGGCCGCGAGGACGTGATGCGCGCCGCGCGGGCCCAGGGCATCGAGACCGTGCTCATCAAGCCGGTCAACGCTTCGGTGCTGTTCGACACCCTCATGCAGCCGCTGGAGCATTCCACGGCCGCCGGGCGCCGCACCGCCGCCCCCGCACCGGCAGCCGATGAGCTGCCGCTGGAGATCCGGGGCGCCCAGGTGCTGCTGGTGGAAGACAACGAACTCAACCAGATGGTGGCCATGGAGCTGCTGCTGGACGCCGGGTTTACCGTGGACGTGGCCGAAAACGGCCAGATCGCCATCGACCGCATCGAGCGCAAGCACTACGACGCCGTGCTCATGGACATGCAGATGCCCGTCATGGATGGCGAAACCGCCACCCGGGCCCTGCGCAGCAACCCCCGGCATGCCCAGCTGCCGATCATTGCGATGACGGCGAACGCCATGGAGGCCGACCGCCAGCGCTGCTTTGCGGCGGGCATGAACGACCATGTGGCCAAGCCCATCGAACCCGCAGCCCTGTGGGCGGCCCTGGGCCGCTGGATACGGCCCCGCGCTGGCCTGGGGGCTGCCGCTGCCAAGGCCGGAGTGCCCTCCGGGCTCACGGGTGAAGACGCCGCCTTGCTGCCGTTGACGCGCAAGCCCGACGTGCCACCCCCATCCGTGCCGTTGCCCACCGTGGCCGGGCTCGATACGACCCTGGGCCTGCAGCGCGCACTGGGCAAGCCGGTGCTCTATGTTGAGCTGCTGCGCCGGTTTGCCGAGGGGCAGGCACCGGTGCTGGCCGAGCTGCAGCAGGCCCTGGCCGCCAACAACCTGGGCGTGGCCGAGCGCCTGGCCCACACACTGCGGTCGGTGGCCGCCAACATCGGGGCGCCTGCCGTGTCGGAGCGCGCCCAGGCGCTGGAGCATGCGCTGCGGTTTCGCCATGGCAACGAGGCCATCGTCCACGTGCTGGCCGAGCTGCGCGCGGCCCTGGTGCCGCTGCTCACTGGGCTGCAGGCGTGGGTGGTGGAGTCGGTGGTGGTGGCGGAGCCCGTGCCTGCTGTGCCGGAACCGGGCGAGGAGCTGGCGGCGGAGGCGGTAGCGCAGGCCGTGCAGCGCCTGCGCCATCTGCTGGAGCAGGATGACCCTGCAGCCACGGAATTTTTCCAACACAATGGTAAAACTCTGGGCGCGGCCTTGGGGGACGTTTTCAAGACCGTCGAGATGCACACCCTGAACTTTGATTTTGAGCTGGCCCTGGAGGCCATGGCAGCCGTGCCGGGTTCCGAATCCCTGGCGGCCCCACTCTCCTGAACGGCCCGCCAACGGCACCCTACAACGGCATTACAAGCAGGACACCCATGGACAACGCGCCCTTTGCCGCCCCCCAGGCGACACTCGTTGACAAGCCGATCGCCACGGTGCTGGTGGTGGACGACACGCCCGAGAACCTCACCTTGATGGGCAGCCTGCTGCGCGAGCACTACCTGGTGAAAGTGGCCAACCATGGTGAAAAGGCGATCAAGATCGCCCAGTCGGGCACACCACCCGACCTGATCCTGCTGGACATCATGATGCCCGAGGTGGATGGCTACGAAGTCTGCCGGCGCCTGAAGGCAGCGGCCGCCACGCGCGACATCCCAGTGATCTTTTTGACCGCGCGCTCCGACCCCGACGACGAACGCATGGGCCTGGCACTGGGCGCGGTGGACTACATCACCAAGCCCATCAGCCCGCCCATCCTGCTGGCACGCGTCAACACCCACCTGGCGCTCAAGGCCACGGCCGACTTTCTGCGCGACAAAAGCTCCTACCTGGAGCGCGAGGTGGCGATGCGCACCCTGGAGGTGCAGGCCATCCAGGACGTGACCATCATGGCCATGACCTCGCTGGCCGAGACGCGCGACAACGAAACCGGCAACCACATCCGCCGCACCCAGCTGTATGTGAAGACGCTTGCCGAGCGCTTGCGCCACCACCCGCGCTTCGAGCATGTGCTGAACGACCGCATGATCGAGCTGCTCTACAAGTCCGCCCCGCTGCACGACATTGGCAAGATCGGCATCCCCGACAGCATCCTGCTCAAGCCCGGCAAGCTCACGGTGGAAGAGTTTGAAGTGATGAAGACCCATACCACGCTGGGCCGCGACGCCATCGAAGAGGCCGAGCGGCGCCTGGGCATGCGCGTGGCGTTTTTGAGCGTGTCCAAGGAGATCGCTTACAGCCACCAGGAAAAGTGGGACGGTACGGGCTACCCGCAGGGGCTGGCGGGTGATGCGATCCCGGTGTCGGCACGCCTGATGGCCGTGGCCGATGTGTACGACGCGCTCATCAGCAAACGTGTGTACAAGCCCGCGTTTTCACACGATCAGGCCTGCAGCACCATCGTGCGTGGCAAGGGCACGCACTTTGACCCCGACATGGTGGACGCGTTTGTGGACATTGCGGAAGACTTCCGCAGCATTGCCCAGAAATACCCGGACCCGGCGTAGCGGACAACCCCCTGAGCGACTTCGTCGCTTCCCCCTTCTCTCGAATTGCTGCGCAATTCGGGAAGGGGGACGCAGCCAGCGCGGCGGGGCGGCCCTTGCGCGGCTGCCCTGGTGTGCGTCTCGCCCGCTGCACGGTCCAGCTACCAGACCTCACCAGGGGTCATCGTGCGTCGGCTTCACCGCTGTGCGCGATGGATGGATTTAGAACGGCGCGTCTTCGCCCTTGGCGGCGTCTGCTTGGGGAGCCACCGATTCAGCGGCGTCCGCAGCGCCTTCTGCCTCTGGGGTGTTCCCGGCTTCGGGTGCGTCTGCCGCAGCCGCCTGGCGCACAGCCGCCTTGTCGCCAGCGCTCGCAAACTTGCTGTATTTGCCCAGGATGGGCACCAGCTGGCCATAGATGCGCGGGCTGCCCGCCAGGCACTCGCGTTGCTCCAGGAAGTCGGCCTCGCCCGTGAAGTTGCCCACCAGGCCACCGGCCTCGGTCACCAGCAGCGAGCCTGCGGCCACGTCCCAGATCGACAGGCCGGTTTCAAAGAAGCCGTCGGTGAAGCCCGCAGCCACATAGGCCAGGTCCAGCGCGGCGGCGCCGGGGCGGCGCAGGCCGGCGGTGCGTTGCATCACGTCGGCCATCATGTTCAGGTAGCTCTTGAAGTTGTCGCCCGGGCGGAAGGGGAAACCGGTGGAGATCAGGCAGTCCTTGAGCTGGGTACGCTTGCTCACGCGGATACGGCGCTCGTTCAGGTAGGCGCCGCGGCCCTTGGTCGCGGTGAACAGGTCGTTGCGGGTGGGGTCGTACACCACGGCCTGCTCGACCTTGCCCTTCACGGCCAGCGCGATGCTAATGCAGTAGACGGGAAAGCCGTGGATGAAGTTGGTGGTGCCGTCCAGCGGGTCGATGATCCAGACAAATTCCGAATCCTTGGCGCCGTATTCCTTGCCCGACTCTTCGGCCAGGATGCCGTGGCCGGGGTAGGCCGTCAGCAGCGTCTCGATGATGATTTTTTCGGAGGCGTGGTCCACCTCGGTCACAAAGTCGTTGATCTGCTTTTGCGAGATCCGCACCGATTCCACGTCCAGGGCCGCGCGGTTGATGATGGCGCCGGCGGCGCGTGCAGCCTTGATGGCCACGTTGAGCATGGGGTGCAGATTGGACGACATAGATTGTGGTGGTTGGCAGCGCACGGCCGGGGCGGCGCGGGCGTCTGCGTACAGGATGAGCGGGGAGGTCAGACCCGTCCCGGCGATGCGGGCGGCGACAATAGAGGGCGGGATTTTACCCGCAGTGCCCTTTTTTGCCTAACCGGCCGCTTTTCCCCTCTCGCCCCGCCCGCCCATGAAGACCCGTTTTGTCCTGATCAACACCAGCCATGCCGGCAATGTGGGCGCCGCCGCCCGCGCCATGAAAACCATGGGTTTCGACGACCTGGTGCTGGTGGCGCCCCGCTGGGCCAACGTGCTCAGGCGCGAGGAAACCATCCAGCGCGCCAGTGGCGCCCTGGATGTGCTGAACAACGCGCGCATCGTGGACACGCTGGACGAGGCCCTGGACGGGATGAGCCACCTGTGCGCCACGGCCATGACGCCACGCGACTTCGGTCCGCCCACGGCTGCGCCGCGTGCCCACTTTGAAATGCTATTGAATCAGGAGCTATCAAGGAAGAATGGATGCGCGCAAGAGGCCCAAAATACTTCAAATTCAGAGGCCTCTGAGCCCGGAGCCGCCCGTCAGGCGGGCGTGGCCTTTCTGTTTGGTTCCGAGCGCTTTGGCATGACCAACGAGGATGTCTACCGCTGCCATGTGGCGCTGTCGATTCCCACCAATCCCGGCTTCGGTTCGCTCAACCTGGGCGCGGCCATCCAGGTGATTGCCTACGAATGGCGCCAGGCGCTGGGCGGGTTTGCGGTGCAGGACGCCACGCCTGCCCGCGCGCTGGCCGATGCCGCGCAGGTGGCGGGCATGCTGGGCCACTGGGAGCAGGCGCTCACCTCCATCGGTTTTCTGGACCCGGCCGCGCCCAAGAAGCTCATGCCCCGCCTTAACCAGCTTTTCAACCGCGCGCAGCTCAGCCCCGAGGAAATCCACATCTTGAGAGGTGTCGCCAAAGCCATGATCGAGACGGCGCAGGCGAAACGATAGACTGTGCAGCCCATAAACACATAACCAAAAGAACCGATGTTTGCCCGCCTGCGTTCCGATATTCAGTGCATCCTCGACCGCGATCCTGCCGCGCGCAGCACGTGGGAGGTGATCACCTGTTATCCGGGCCTGCACGCGATCTGGCTGCACCGCCCCGCGCACTGGTGCTGGAACAACGGCCTCAAATGGCCCGGCCGCTTCATCTCCAATTTCTCGCGCTGGCTTACCGGCATCGAGATCCACCCTGGCGCCAAGATCGGCGAGCGCGTGTTCTTCGACCATGCCATGGGCGTGGTCGTGGGCGAGACTGCCGAGATCGGCGACGGTTGCACCATCTACCAGGGCGTGACCCTGGGCGGCACCTCGCTGTACAAGGGCGCCAAGCGCCACCCCACGCTGGGCAAGGATGTGGTGGTGAGCGCGGGCGCCAAGGTGCTGGGCGGCTTTGAAGTGGGTGACGGCGCCAAGATCGGCAGCAACGCCGTGGTCATCAAGCCCGTGCCCGCGGGCGCCACGGCGGTGGGCATCCCGGCGCGGATCATTCCGTCGAAGGCGGGGCAGAGCGCTGATGTGACCGAGCCGCAGCAGGCGCGCAAGTTCACGGCCTATGGCATCACGCAGGAGGACGATCCGCTCTCGCAGGCCATGCGCGGGCTGATCGACAACGCCTCATCGCAAGAGCACCAGATCGCGCTGTTGTGGCAGGCCATCGAAAAGCTCTCGGCAGCCAACCAGCAGGCCAAGGACTGCGTGCCCTGCGACGCGGCGCTCAAGGAGCAGTTCGAGGCGGGCAAGCTCAACGAGCTGGTGGGCAAGTAGGCAGCCCGGTCCGCTGAATTGTTCTGCTCCTGAAAATATAGCTGCTATCGCTTGATGGACGGGCGGTAGCAGCTATTTTTCTTTGAATGATCTCTGGTCAGGCCGTGCGCGGTGCGCGAATGGCTGTCTTGGGCCGGAACGCTTTGCACACCTCGTCGCGCGTCTCCAGATACGGCCCGCCGATCAGGTCGATGCAGTACGGCACGGCGGCAAAGATGCCCGGCACGATCTGCTGTCCGTCCGCATCCTTCAGCCCCTCCAGTGTCTCGGCAATCGCCTTGGGCTGGCCCGGCAGGTTGATGATCAGGCTTTGCCCACGGACCACGGCGACCTGGCGCGAGAGGATGGCGGTGGGCACGAACTTCAGGCTGATCTGGCGCATCTGCTCGCCAAAGCCCGGCATCTCCTTGTGCGCCACGGCCAGTGTGGCCTCGGGCGTCACGTCGCGCAGCGCAGGGCCGGTGCCGCCGGTGGTGAGTACCAAGGCGCAACCGGCGTCCACCAGCTCGATCAGCGTGGCGCTGATGCCGGCCTGTTCGTCAGGGATGAGGCGCGGCTCGAAGGTGATGGGATTGTGCAGCGCGTGTGTGAGCCAGTCCTGCAGCGCAGGCAGGCCCTTGTCCTCATAGACGCCGGTGCTGGCGCGGTCGCTGATGGAGACGATGCCGATCTTGACGGCGTCGTGGATGGCTTCACTCATCGTCGTTGTCCTCATCGGTGTCGCTGGCATCTGCCATGCCCGTGCCACCCAGGTGCTCGCGCACCAGCTGGAACAGTTCGCGGTATGCGCGGCCCTTGCGCGGGGCCAGACCTTGCGAGACCTGGACATTGGCCTCCTTGCCCGCAGGTTGGGCGTCCTTGCGGGCCTGGCGGATCAGCGCGCGCAGCTGCTGCGTGTCGGTGGTGGGGTGCTCGGCCATCCAGGCGGCCAGCGTGTCGTCGTCGGCAATCAGCCGGTCGCGCCATTGTTCGGCCAGGTGCAGCTGCAGCTTTTCGGTGGCAGAGCCCTTGTGTTGCTCTTCCAGGGCCTGGCGGGCGGCGTCCACCAGTTCGGGCTCCAGCTTGCGCATGAGCTTGCCCACGTACTGCATCTGGCGGCGCTTGCCTTCAAAGTTGGTGATGCGCTTGGCCTCGGCCAGCGCTTCCACCAGTTTGTCGGGCAGGCCCACGGCGTCGAACAGGTCGGCGCGCAGGGTCAGCAACTCCTTGCCCAGGTCTTGCAGTTCATCGCTCTCGCGTTTGAGATCGGTGCGGCTGGCATCGGGCGTGCCTTTGAGTTCGGCCTTGAGTTGAATGTCCAGTTCGCTGCCTTCGGCAACAAAATGGCCCTTCACAAAGTAGCCTTTTTTGGGTTTGCGTGACATGGGGTGGGGGCAAAGAGAGAGGTGGCAGCGAGTGCGCCAAAGTGGCAAGTATCATAGCCGCCGCTATGAATAAACCCTCCAAACGCGCCCCGCGCACCCCCGGCGCGCTGGCTGCTGCGCCCGCAGCAGCCACCTCCCCCACCCCCGACAGCGGCTTCAGCTACAGCCGCCCGTTTTTTGAAGAGCTGGTGGACCGCGCCCTGGCGCATGCCAAGAAGCTGGGCGCCACCGACGCTGGCGCCGAGGCGTCTGAAGGCTGCGGCCTGTCGGTCAGCGTGCGCAAGGGCGAGCTGGAGAACGTGGAGCGCAACCGCGACAAATCGCTGGGCGTGACGGTGTACCTTGGCAAACGCCGTGGCAATGCCAGCACTTCCGATTTCTCGAACAAGGCCATCGAGCAGACCGTGCAGGCAGCCTACGACATCGCCCGTTTCACGGCCGAAGATCCCATGGCAGGCCTGCCGGACGCCGATGACATCGCCCCGGCCGACACGCACCGTGACCTGGACCTGTTCCACCCCTGGGCCATCACCAGCGAAGAAGCGGCCGAGATGGCCAAGGCCTGCGAAGCCGCTGCGTTCAAGACACACCGCCGCATCACCAACAGCGAAGGTGCTGGCGTGTCCGCCCAGCAAAGCCATTTCTTCAGCGCCCACACGCGCGGCTTTCGCGGTGGTTATGCCAGTTCGCGCCACAGCTTCTCGGTGGCACCTATTGCGTCCCTGCCCGGCAAGAACGGCGAGATGCAGCGCGATGCCTGGTACAGCTCCATGCGCAATGCCGCCGAACTGGCATCGCCCGAGGCCGTGGGCCGCTACGCCGCGCAGCGAGCGCTGAGCCGCCTGGGCAGCCGCAAGATCCCCACCACGCAATGCCCCGTGCTGTTCGAATCGACCTTGGCCGCAGGCCTGCTGGGAGGGTTTGTGCAGGCCGTGAGTGGCGGCGCGCTCTACCGCAAGAGCAGTTTCTTGCTCGACTCGCTGGGCAAAATGGTCTTCCCCAAGCACATCGACATCCTCGAAGACCCCTTCATCCTGGGTGGCAAGGGCAGCTCGCCGTTTGACGAAGAAGGCGTGCGCGTGGCACCGCGCAAGGTGGTTAAGGGCGGGCGGGTGGAGGGCTACTTCCTGTCGAGCTACTCGGCGCGCAAGCTAGGCATGAAGACCACGGGCAACGCCGGGGGCTCCCACAACCTGGTGATGACCTCGCGCCTCACCCAGGCCAGCGACAACCTGGACGCCATGCTGCAAAAGCTGGGCACGGGTCTGTTTGTGGTGGAGCTGATGGGCCAGGGCGTGAATTACGTGACGGGCGACTATTCGCGCGGCGCGAGCGGGTTCTGGGTGGAGAACGGCAAGATCGCCTTCCCCGTGCACGAGATCACCATCGCGGGCAATCTGAAGGACATGCTCAAGGGCATTGAGGCCGTGGGCGCGGATGCCTACAACTACGGCGCCAAGACGGTAGGTTCGATTCTGGTGAACCGGATGAAGGTCGCAGGCAGCTGATGCCTGGTTCGCAGCGCAGCCGCCGCAAAGTGCCGCGCTGATGCAAGTAGGCCCTCGCGAAAAACGAGGGCCTTTTTTTTGTTTTTGAGCAGTTGTTGCGCTACGTATTACCTGCCCGCGCACCCGCCAGCAAGGCCTGCACCGCGGCCTGCAGCACAGGTGTTGCCTCCTCGCCGCTGAGCAGGCCTGAACTCACAAAAGCCCCATTGATGAGCACAGCCAGCTGGGCCGCCAGGGCCTCGGGCCGGGGCACGCCCAGCCGCTGGGCAATGCCGTGCAGGCGGCCGCGCAGCGTCACCATGTGCTGCCGGGCCACCAAGCGGGCAGGGTGGTCCTGCTCGGCAAATTCGGCCGCCACGTTGATCTGCGGGCAGCCCCGGTAGTTGGAGCGGCCTAGCCGCTCGCCGATCCACTGCATATGGGCCTGCAGCTCGCCTGCGGGGTCCTCGGCATGCTGCGCCGCCACCGCATCCCACAGGCCCCAGAACTCCACGTCCTCACGCTCCAGAAACGCCACGATGAGGTCGTCCTTGGTGGGGAAGTAGCGGTACAGGCTGGTCTTGGCCACGGCCGCTTCGGCCACCACCAGGTCCACCCCCACGGCTCGCACGCCGCGTTGGTAGAACAGGCTCGATGCTGTGTCGAGGATGCGCTCGCGCACGTCCTGCACGGGCTCGCTGGAGGCCTTCGCTGCGCGCCGTGACGTGGGCCGTGATTCGGGTTTGGGGCGGGCGCCTGGCGCGGTTGTCGGGAGGGGATGGGAAAAAGAATGTGCAGCCATGCTTGACATGATACAGACCTGTCTGTAATCTTCAAACAACAGACAGGTCTGTATCGTCAATTTTTCCCTCCACTTCTTTCCCGAAAGGTTCTCCATGACATCCTCTGTTTCTTCCATCGCGGTGTACGGTGCCAGCGGCCATACCGGCCAGTTTGTGGTGCAGGAGGCCTTGCGCCGTGGCCTGCGCGTGGTGGCCGTGGGGCGCAATGCCACCCGGCTGGCTGCGCTGTTTCCCTCGGGGGTGGAGTGCCGCGTGGCGGCGCTGGACGACCCGGCGGCGCTGGTGCAGGCCTTTGCCGGTTGTGGCGTGGTCATCCACTGCGCGGGGCCCTTCATGGACACGGCCACCCCGGTGGCGGAGGCCGCGCTGCAGGCGGGCGCCCACTACATCGACGTGACCGCCGAGCAGCCCAGCGCCCAGGCCACCTTTGCCGATCTACAGGCGCCCGCCGTGGCTGCCGGGCGCGCGGTGGTCCCCGCTGCCGGGTTTTATGGCGGCCTGGCCGACCTGCTGGCCAGCGCGCTCGCCGCGCCCGGACCCATCGACGAGATCACCGTCGCCATGGGGCTGGACCGCTGGTGGCCCACCGAAGGCACGCGCCTGACGGGCGAGCGCAACAAGGCGCAGCGCCAGGTGGTGCAGGGCGGGCGTCTGGTGCCGCTGGTGCCCGCCGCCGACGTGCCCGACTGGACTTTTGCCGCGCCCCTGGCGACCTATGCCATGGTCGAGTTGCCGTTCAGCGAAACCATCACCCTGGCCCGCCACCTGCAGGCCGACACCATCCGCTCGCTCATCAACCGCTCGGCCCTGGCCGACATCCGCGATGCAAGTACCCCACCCCCCACGGCGGTGGATGGCAGCGGCCGGTCGGCCCAGCGTTTTGAGCTGGTGGTGCGGCTGGTGCAAAACGGCGTGGTGCGGACGGCCGGTGTGCGCGGCCAGGACATCTATGCTGTCACGGCGCCCCTGGTGCTGGAGGCCGCGCAGCGCCTGATGGCCCCGACGTACCAGCGCAGCGGTGCGCTGGCCTTGGGCGAGGCGGTGGACCCTGCCGATACGCTGCGGGCGCTGAATGGTCAGGCGCTCGAAGTCTTTGGCGATGTGCAAGTAGCCTGAAAAGCGACCCCGAGTGTGCGTGCCAGCCGCGATCCATGCCCGGGACAGTCGGGCGGGTCGCCAGAACCCAAGGCGATATGCTTCGCGCATGCCCTTTGAGCACCCGCACCCATTGCCCTCCAGCGCGCCCTCTGCGCCATCGAAGCAGACATCGGGTGCGGCCATTGCGCCGCAAGACCCGGCCTTGCTGCGCCGCCTGCTGCGCGCCAAGGACCGCATGGACGCCGCATCGCACGAGGCCTGGCCTGTGCAGCGGCTGGCCGAGGTCAGCGGCGTGTCGGAGGCGCACTTCGCCCGCTCGTTCCGGCAGGCGTTTGGCATTCCGCCCCACCGCTACCTGCTGACCCGCCGCATCGAGCAGGCCACCACGCTGCTGCGCGACACGGAGCTGCACATCACCGAGATTGCATTTGCCACCGGCTGGGAGAGCCTGGGGACCTTCGGGCGCATCTTTCGCGACATCACGGGGAAGAGCCCCAGTGCGGTGCGCAGGGAGGCCCAGGCCAATGCCACGCCACTGGACCGGGTGCCCGCCTGTGTCTTGAAGGCCGCGCAACGTCCCGACCTCACCACAGCAGTTTTGGAGAAGCGCCGCCGCCTGGCGGAAGGTACAAATCGGTCCTAGAGCCTGTTCAAGGTCTTTTTGGAGTCGCACAAGTACCTTGCCGGGATGGGATGCAAGGCGCGGTGGGCAGCCAATAGCGCGGCTATTGGCAAGCGCTGCAACGCCGCAGACAGCCCGGCAAGGCACTTGCCCGAAGGGTTGGAGTGAAATCGGGCGATTGGAAGCCCCGGCTGCTTGCATGGGCACGAGCCCATGCGGCGCATCCGAAGCATCCACTCCTCCCGATTGCACTCCAATGCGATCTCCAAAAAGACCTTAAACAGGCTCTTAGCAACCAAGGAGATCTGATGACGAAGAACCAAGGCATTGGTGTGGTGGGTGTGTATGTGGACGACCAGGACGAGGCGCTCGCGTTCTATGTGGGCAAGCTCGGGTTTCAGGTGCACACGGACGTGCGCAACGGCCCCTACCGCTGGCTGACAGTGCAGCACCCCGATCAGCCGGACTTTCAGCTGGGGCTGTTCACACCCGGCCCGCCCATCCACGACGAGGCCACGGCGCAGATGCTGCGCGCCATGGTCGCCAAGGGCGCCATGCCGCCGCTGGTGCTGCATGTGGCAGATTGCCGCGCTGCGTATGCCCGGCTGCGCGACCAGGGTGTGGAGTTCACGCAGGAGCCCGTGGACCGGTACGGCAATGTGGATGCGGGTTTTCGGGACCCGGCGGGCAATGGCTGGAAGATGATCCAGCTCGCCGCCGGAGGTGCGCAATGAGCGCCGGTGTGGGCATTCGGCGGTTTCACCGCTGGGTGTCGATGGCGTTCACGCTGACTGTCATCGCCAATTTCGTGGCTCGGGGGATGGGTTCGGGCAACCCGCCCGACTGGGTGACCTATGCACCCCTGCCGCCGCTGGCGCTGCTGCTGTGGACAGGGCTGTACCTGTTTTTGCAGCCCTATTTTCGGCGGCCTGCGGCGCGGCGTGCCCCAGGCGCTCCGGTCTTGCCACCCGTGTGATGGCAGGCGGCAAGCCCAGCTGTTACTCCCCACAGTCCGCAAACTCGGCCAGCAGTTGCAGCACGCCCTCCACCGCAGGTGAGGGCGGTGGCTGGTGGCGGTGCGCCACAGCCATGGGGCGCATGAGGAGGGGCTGCAGAGGGCGGATCTGCACGCCAGGCGTGCCCTGCAGGTCCTCCACCTCCTCCATCGGCAGCAGCGCGGCGCACTGGCTGGCCACGGCCAGGCTCTTGAGCGCGCCGGGGTAGCTCAGCGCCAGAAAGGGGCGTGGGTGGTGGCCCGCCTGGCCAAACCAGTTGGCAATCAGCCCGTGCATTTGCGTGGCGGGCGCAAACGACGCCCAGCGGCGAGTGGCCAGCCAGTCGGGGGTTGCGAACGCGGGCGCGTCCCAGGCCGCAGGCAGCAACGCCACCATGGGGTCGTTGCGCCAAGGGGTCTGGCGTACCTCGGCCAAAGGCGGCTGGGGGCTGGCGATGATGCCAATGTCCAGCGTGCCTGCCTTGAGCCGCTGCATGGACTCGGCCGATCCGACGGCCTCCAGCCGGATCTCCACACCGGGGCAGCGCACCGCCAGCGCCTCCAGCATGCGCGGCAGCAGGCGCGTGCTCACGCCTGCCGACACCCCCACACGCACGATGCCCTCGCGCCCCGAGGCGCGGCGGCGCACGCGCTCCATCAGGTCGTCGCAGGCAAGCAGCAGCTGGCGCCCCTCTTGCACCAACACTTCGCCGGCCGGGGTCAGCTCGGCCTGCCGTCGGCCCCGCACCACCAGGTCGGCCTGCAGGCGCGATTCCAGCTCCTTGATGTGCAGGCTGACGGTAGGCGGCGCCAGGTGCAGCGCCTGCGCGGCCGCCGCAAAGTTGCCGAGGTCGGCGATGGCAATCAGCGTCTGCAGGTGGTCCAGGTTGAAGTTACGCATCAGTTTTTATGAATTAAGGCTTCATTGAATTCAACTTTACAGATGGTAAGCCAAGCCTGAGCATGCGGGCCATGTTGCATCCCACCCGTCTGGACCCCGAAAGCACCACCCGCCAATCCCAGGCCTGCCAGCCGCCGGGGGTTGTGCCACAGCACTTGGCCCGTGGGGGCCGCTGGCCCCGGCGGGTGCGGCGCCTGGGTGGGCGGTGGCTGCAGGCGCTGGGCGCGGCCCTGGCGCGGGCGGAAAAACACATCAGCGATAACTTCAGGGTGCCGCCCCATGGGGGGTGATGGGAGCGGGCCTCCCCACTGCCTGCAATGCCTGTACTGTTCAGGCGGCGGAGATCGGCCTAGACTGCACCAACCGGTCAGGCGGCCCGGACCGGGGCCTGGTGCACACCAGGGGCTGCAAGGCCCGGGGCCGGATTGAGCGAAAGGACTTGGTATGTTGTCCGATGCTTCCGTAACCACCATGCTGCCCGTGATGGACATGGACCGCGCCCGTGCTTTCTACGAGGGCTGCCTGGGCCTGAAACCCGGAGGGTTCCGGCCCGATGGCAAGTTTGTCTATGCCGTGGGGGGGAGCACACTGGCGCTGTTCCCCAAGCCGGAAGGCACCAAGGCCGACCACACGGCCATCAGTTTCCAGGTGGCCGACATAGCGGCCACCATCGACGCGCTGAAACGCGCGAAGGTGGTCTTCGAGGACTACGACTTCCCGGGCCTCAAGACCGTCAATCACGTGTGTGTGCTGGGTGCCGAGAAGGCCGCGTGGTTCAAGGACACCGAGGGCAACTACCTCTGTCTGCACGAGGACATTGCCACATAGCCGCTGTTTCAAGCAAAAAGGGCTGTTTCCGCGCGGTGGGTATGCCTTTTAAGCTATTGAAATAGGAGCGTTTGGGTGAGGGCTGTGGCTCAGTGCCCAGCCACCCGCGCCGCAATCGCCTCACCCACCCGCGTGGTGCTGGCCGTGCCGCCCAGGTCCGGTGTGCGCGGGCCGCTCTTGATAACTTCTTCGATGGCGTTGACGATGGCATCGTGCGCCGCGCGTCCTGCGCCCTGACCCTGGGTGAGGAAGTCCAGCATCAGCGCGCCGGACCAGATCATGGCAATCGGGTTCGCGATGTTCTTGCCGTAGATGTCCGGCGCCGAGCCGTGCACAGGCTCGAACAGGCTGGGGAAGGTGCGCTCGGGGTTGAGGTTGGCCGAGGGCGCGAGGCCAATCGTGCCGGTGGTGGCGGGGCCCAGGTCGCTCAGGATGTCGCCAAACAGGTTGGTGGCGGCCACCACGTCAAAGCGGCCGGGCTGCAGTACAAAGCGGGCGGTGAGGATGTCGATGTGCTGCTTGTCCAGCGTGACCTCGGGGTAGCCTTGGGCGACGTCGTCGGCACGCTGGTCCCACCAGGGCATGCTGATGGCGATGCCGTTGCTTTTGGTGGCCAGGGTGACGTGTTTTCTGGCGCGGCTCTGGGCCAAGTCGAACGCGAATTTGAGCAGGCGGTTGGCACCGTGGCGGGAGTAGACGGATTCCTGGATGCAGATTTCGCGGTCGGTGCCTTCGTACATGAGGCCACCCAGGGACGTGTACTCGCCCTCGGTGTTCTCGCGCACCACGTAGTAGTCAATGTCGCCGGGTTGGCGGCCCGCGAGCGGGCAGGGCACACCTTCGAACAGGCGCACCGGGCGCAGGTTGATGTACTGGTCGAACTCGCGGCGGAACTTGAGGAGGGACCCCCACAGGGACACGTGGTCCGGCACGGTGGCAGGCCAGCCGACGGCGCCGAAGAAGATGGCGTCCATGGCCGACAGCTGTGCCTTCCAGTCGTCGGGCATCATTTTTCCGTGCGCGGCGTAGTAGTCGCAGCTGGCCCAGTCGATGGCGGTGGTTTCGAGCGCAATGCCAAAGCGCGCTGCAGCGGCCTGCACCACACGCAGGCCTTCGGGCATCACCTCCTTGCCAATGCCGTCTCCGGCAATGAGGGCGATGCGGTAGGTTTTGGCGGGGGCGGAAGAGGTCATCAAGCAGTCCTTGCGGGGTGTGGAGGAGCGCTGCTGCAAGGCGCAGCCAACGGTTTGGCGTGCATTGTTCCCAGTGCTGTTGAAAACTACAATCCGCCGACTGTGGCTTCATCATTTACATATCGTGCATAAAAATCCTGCTGCAGAAGATCTGCGCGTGTTCACGGCCGTGGTGCGCAAGGCCAGCTTTGGCGGTGCCGCCACCGAGCTGGGCACTTCACCCGCCTACGTGAGCAAGCGCATCCGCCTGCTGGAGCAGGATCTGCAGGTCAAGCTACTGCACCGCACCACCCGCCGCGTGGCAGTGACGGAGGAGGGCGAGCGGGTGTTCCACTGGGCGCAGCGCATCCTGGACGACATGGAGCAGCTGATGCAGGAGGTGGCCGTGACGCGCAGCGAGCCACGCGGCCTGCTGCGGGTGAGCAGCAGCTTTGGTTTTGGCCGCCAGATCGTGGCGCCCGCGCTGTCGCGGCTGGTGGAGCAGCACCCGGGGCTGCAGGTGCGCCTGGAAGTGTTCGACCGGCTGGTGGACGTGGCAGGTGAAGGGTTTGACCTGGACGTGCGCGTGGGCGACGAGATTGCCCCGCACCTCATCGCGCGCCGCCTGGCGGACAACCACCGCGTGTTGTGCGCGGCGCCCGCCTACCTGCAGCGCAAGGGCGCGCCGCGCAGCGTGGCCGACCTGGCCGCGCACGACTGCCTGGTGATCAAGGAGCGCGACCACCCGTTTGGCGTGTGGCGCCTGCGCAGCGGCGCGCAGGAAGAATCGGTCAAGGTGCGCGGCCCGCTGTCGGCCAACAACGGCGAGATGGCCGTGCAGTGGGCGGTGGATGGGCGCGGCATTGTGCTGCGCTCGCAGTGGGATGTAGGCGCGCACCTGCAGACGGGGCGGCTGGTGCAGGTGCTGCCGCAGTGGCAGCAAGAAGCCAATGTGTGGGCCGTGTACCCCACGCGGCTGGAGCGGTCAGCCAAGGTGCGGGTGTGCGTGGAGTTTCTGCAGGCGCATTTCCGCGCCGGGTGGATGGCGCGGGGTGCGGACGCGGGCGCAAGCACTCTCGTTTGAAGAAAAAATAGCCGCTACCGCCCGTCTGGCAAGCGGTAGCAGCTATCAAAAAGATACTGATGGGGTGGTGGTGAGGGGGCGATCAGCCCGCCAGCGCAGCCTTCACGGCGGCCGACACCTGGCCCATGTCGGCCTTGCCCGCCAGGCGGGTCTTGACCACGCCCATCACCTTGCCCATGTCGCCGGGGCCCGAGGCGCCGATTTCGGCCACGATGGCCTTCACGGCAGCCAGCGTTTCTTCGGCCGACATGCGCTCGGGCAGGTAGGCCTGCAGCACGGCCATCTCGGCCTTTTCCTTGTCGGCCAGATCCTGGCGGCCCGCGCCTTCAAACGCGGTGATGGAATCCTTGCGCTGCTTGATGAGCTTGTCCACGATGGCCACCACGGCGGCGTCGTCCAGCACGATGCGTTCGTCCACTTCCTTTTGCTTCATCGCGGCCTGTAGCAGGCGGATGGTGCCCAGGCGCTCGCTGTCCTTGGCGCGCATGGCGGTTTTCATGTCTTCGGTGATCTGGTCCTTGAGGCTCATGGCGGCTTCCTTGGTTGGTTTTAGACAAGAACAGGGGTTTGCCAAAAGGCTTTCTGGCTAGGCGTCAACGCCGCAGACAGTAGTGCTGCTACGGCAAGGCGTTGCAACGACGCCAGAAAGCCTTTTGGCAAACCCCAAAAACAAAAACCCGCGCTTGGCGTCCCTAGCGCGGGTTTGTCGGCACTCCGTATCAGAACGGGGCCAAAGCGGTACTTAGTACAGCTTCTTGGGCAGTTGCATGCTGCGAACGCGCTTGTAGTGACGCTTCACGGCAGCAGCCTTCTTGCGCTTGCGCTCGGCGGTGGGCTTTTCGTAGAACTCACGGGCGCGCAGGTCGGTCAGCAGGCCGAGCTTTTCAATGGTGCGCTTGAAGCGGCGCAGGGCAACGTCAAAGGGTTCGTTTTCTTTTACGCGGATCGTAGTCATTAGCTAATGTTTTCCAAATGTGCCTGCAGAGGGGCTTGGGGAGATCGGGCCTCAAGTCCGTACAAAGCGGTTTCCCCGTCTGTAACTAGTATTTGGCCGACGGGGCATTGCCAGCAAAGCCGGAGATTATAGCCTCTATCCGCGCCGGTGGCTCAAGGGCTGTCCGCCTTTCTGTGGGGCAGCGCGCCAGGATGGCGTCCGGAGCTGCTGCCAGGTCCGCAATGGCGCGAAATTTGCTTCATGTTGTAACACTCCTACTCATCGGTGGGGAGCCCTGGCCATCCGCCCGGGCGGCCCCGCCACAACACCATGGCATTCATGCGCCGCGTATCGGGTTGGCTGGGCCGCCTCAGTGTGGGCCGCAAGCTCATGCTCATCTATCTGCTGGACCTGACGGCGGTGATCTACGTCTCCAGCATCCTGATCCATGAGAAGTATCTGGCCATCGACTTCACGCGCAAGGAGATCGTGGGCACCACCTATGCGGCGGTGGTGCGCGACGGCTTGTTGGGGCAGTTTCTGGATGCGTCCCAGCAGCCACCGCCGGTGGCTGAGGTGCTGGCCCGGCTGGCCGTGGTGCGCGAGGCCCATGACGAGCAGTTGCACACAGGCGATGCAGGCCAGCGCTTCAGCACCGCGCTGGAGCAGTTGCCCGGCACGGCATCGCCCGCCCCGGGGGCATCTGCCGGGGGCAATACCCCGTCGCTCACCCTGCAGCGCAGCCAGCTGTTGCGCGAGGGGCGCGAGCTGCTCACCACCGTGGGCAACCAGTCCAACCTGATCCTGGACCCGGACCTGGACAGCTACTACGTGATGTCGCTGGTGGTGCTGCGCTTTCCGGAGCTGCTGCAGGCGGTGCACGACACGGTGAGTTTTCTGAGTGCGGCGCCCTCGGCGCGGGGGCCGCAGTGGAACTCGGAGCTGCTCACGCTGGTGGGGCGGCTGGACGCGGTGGCGCAGGGCATTGAGTCGGACTACAACCAGGCCTTCATTGCAGGGTCCCCCGAGATGCGCGCGGCCTTGGGCCCGCAGCGCGAGGCGCTCAAGGCGTCGCTGGCGAGCCTGCAGGCCCTGCTGCAGGGCATTGCCGCTGGCGAATCGCGCCTGACGCTGGCCCAGGTGGGCGCGCAGCAGGCCCAGGTGCTGGGCGCGCTGCGCGATGCCTGGTCGGTGGGCATCGTGGACCTGGAGCGTCTGTTGAACCAGCGGGTGGACAGCCTGTTTGCGCGCATGTGGCTGCACCTGGGCACGGCCCTGGTGCTGCTGGGTTGCATCCTCTCGCTCGTCACGCTGGTGGCACGCCAGATCGCCAAGCCCCTGCAGCAGCTGGCGCGGGTGGCTGACGAGGTGCGCAAGAGCGGCGACCACACCCTGCGCGCGCAGTGGAACAGCCGCGACGAAATCGGCCGCCTGTTCACCGCGTTCAACGAGATGCTGTCGCAGCTCGACCGCGACCGCGTGCTGCAGCAGGAGCTTGCCGCCAGCGCCCGCGCGGCCGAGGCGCAGCGCGAGCTGGTGGAGGCCTTCCCCATCCCCATGGTGGTCACGTCCATCCCCGAGCACGAGGTGCTGCACTCCAACGCGCCCGCCGCCCATTGGCTGGGTGGTCGCAAGACCGACCCCTGGGCCGTGGGGCTGGAGCCTGGCGTGCGCGCGCGGTTCTTTCAGCGCCTGGCGGACCAGGGCTCGGTTGATGAATTTGAAGTGCGCTGGAAGGGCAGCCCCGAGCCTTCGTGGGCCGTGTTGTCGGCGCGGCGCCTGCAGTTCCAGGGGCGCGACTCGGTGCTCACCGCGTTCACGCCCATCAACGTGCTCAAGGTGATGGAGCAGCGCCTGGAGCTGTGGGCCAAGGTGTTCGAGGCTTCGTCCGAGGGCATCATCATCATGAACGCCGATCAGCAGATCATCAGCGTGAACAAGGCGTTCTGCCGCAGCACGCACTACGACTTCTACGAACTCATCGGCGAAGGCCTGGGCTCGCTGCTGGAAGAAGCCGGGGGCGAGCCGCTGTCGGCGCAGATCCGCCGCACCATGGCCGACAAGGAGTCGTGGCAGGGCGAGGTGCGGTTTCGCCGCCGCTCGGGCGAGACCTACCCGGCCTGGCTCATGGTGTCGGCCGTGCGCGAGGGCAAGGGGGGCGCCGTGGCCAACCACATCGGCATTGCCATCGACATCACCGACCGCAAGCACAACGAGGAACGCATCCAGTTCCTCGCGCACCACGACGTGCTCACCGAACTGCCCAACCGCTCGCTGTGTGTGCAGCGCCTGCAGATGGCACTGGCCCAGGCACCCATCACCGGCGAGAAGGTGGCCGTGCTGTTCATCGACCTGGACCGCTTCAAGTCCATCAACGACACGCTGGGCCACCACATTGGCGACGGCCTGCTGCG
The DNA here is from genome assembly GCF_059424825.1 of Acidovorax sp. GW101-11A03. Taxonomy (NCBI): domain Bacteria; kingdom Pseudomonadati; phylum Pseudomonadota; class Betaproteobacteria; order Burkholderiales; family Comamonadaceae; genus Acidovorax; species Acidovorax sp. GW101-11A03. The sequence goes on from NZ_JBWKZU010000013.1 coordinate 22,929, forward strand.
CTCGGTGGCCGCGCGCCTCACGCAGGCCGTGCGCAGCCGTGACACGGTGAGCCGCCTGGGCGGCGACGAGTTTGTGGTGGTGATGCGCGACGTGGCCGGGCGCGAGGACGTGCAGCAGCTGGTGGAGCGGCGGCTGATCCCGCTCATCCGCCAGAGCCATCCGGTGGAAGGGCATGAGCTGAACGTGTCGTGCAGCGTGGGCATTGCGGTCTACCCCGAGGACGGCAGCGACATTGACGAACTCATGCGCCGCGCCGACGCCGCCATGTACGAGGCCAAGACCACCGGCCGCGACATGGCGCTGTTCTACTCGATGGAAACTGACCTGCGTGCCGTGGCACGCCAGACCATGGAGCAGCAGCTGCGCCGCGCGCTGGAGCGCAACGAGCTGAGCCTGCACTACCAGCCGCGCCTGTCCGCCAAGGGCGCGCGCCTGCTGGGGGTGGAGGCGCTGCTGCGGTGGAACAGCCCGGTGCTGGGCGCCATCCCGCCCAGCGAGTTCATCCCCATCGCCGAAGAAAGCGGCATGATCCGCGCGATTGGCGGCTGGGTGCTGCAGCAGGCCTGCGAGCAGTGGGTGCGCTGGCAGGCACTGCCCCAGGGCCAGGGCGCGCACCCGCTGGCAGATGTGTCGATCTCCGTCAATCTCTCGGCCGCCCAGCTGTCCGACCCTGCGCTGGTGTCCGACATCGAGGCGCTGCTCGCCCGCACCGGCATGCCCGCCCACCGGCTGGAGCTGGAAATCACCGAATCGCAGCTCATGGACAACGCCCATGCCGCCGCGCAGCAACTGGCGGCCCTCAAGGCACTGGGCGTGCAGCTTTCCATCGACGACTTCGGCACGGGCTATTCGAGCCTGGCCTACCTCAAGCGCTTTGATATCGATCGCCTCAAGGTGGACAAGTCCTTTGTGCGCGACATGCTGACCAACCCCGCCGACATGGCCATCACCCGCGCCATCATCGCGCTGGGCCACACGCTGGGGCTCAAGATCGTGGCCGAAGGCGTGGAAGACCTGGCCACGGCCCAGGTGCTGGGCGCGCTGGACTGCGAGGAGCTGCAGGGCTATTACTTCAGCCGCCCCTTGCCGCTGGACCACCTGGAGGCCTGGGCGCTGCAGCATCGTTTGCTGCAGGGGGCCTCGTTGCGTACGTTGGATGCCACCAGCACACAACCCGCACCGCTGATGGGGTGACGCCGCGCCGCGCTGCGGGGCTTGCTGGGGTCAGCTCAGGCGCAGGTGGAGCAAAACCGCCAGTCCGGTCAGGATCACGCCCGGCGCCAGATTGCCCAGCCACACGGCGGGGCGTGACGTGGAGCGACCCGAGGTGCGCGAGTCGGCCCGCAGGTAGGCGTCGCCTTCGTCGGTTAGCAGCCAGCGCAGCATGACTGCGCCCCCGGCCAACGATCCGACACCCAGCGCTGCGAGGATGGCGACAAAGATGTTGCCGCCGATGCTCGCCGCAGGCACCAACGCTACGAGGGCACCGACGGCCGTGGCGGCGGCCTGCAATTTTTCTGCGCGCTCCATCGCATCCATGCCGGTCCCCTGATGAAAAGACGCCCGGGGTGAAAGCCCGGTGGGCTGGCCGGAGTGTAGGCGCGTTGTCCTGGCGGTGTCTTTCGCTTCAGTGATGCGTCATGCACCACCGGCCAGCGGCAGCGCTTGCGCACACGCATGCGCGCTGGCCCAGGCCCACTGGAAGTTGTAGCCGCCCAGCCATCCTGTCACGTCCACCACCTCGCCAATGAAAAACAGACCGGGTTGCGCCTTGCACTCCATGGTCTGCTGCGACAGCGCCTTGGTGTCCACGCCGCCCAGCGTGACCTCGGCCTTCTTGTAGCCCTCGGTGCCTGTGGGCGTCAGCTCCCAGCGCGCCAGCTGCTCGGCCAGGCGCGCCAGGGCCTTGTCACTGGCTTCGTTGATGGGGCGCTGCCAGTCGGCTTCGCGGCTGGCCCAGGCGTCGGCCAGGCGGCTGGGCACCAGGGTGGCCAGCTCGTTGGCAATCAGCTTGCGCGAACGCGACTTGCCCTTCGCCAGCGCAGCGGGAAGATCCACCGTGGGCGCAAGGTTGATGGCCAGCGGCGTGCCCTCCTGCCAGTAGCTCGAAATCTGCAGCACGGCCGGGCCCGACAGGCCCCGGTGGGTGAACAGCAGGTCTTCGTCAAACGCCATGCGATTCTTCTTGGCGCCGGTGCTGATCTGGACCGGCAGCGCCAGCCCTGCCAACTGGGCATAGGGTGCCCAACCCGCACCGTCAAAGGTCAGCGGCACTAGGCCCGGGCGGCGCTCCACCAGCGGGATCTGGAACTGCTGCGCCAGCCGGTAGCCGAAGTCCGTGGCGCCGATCTTGGGGATCGACAGCCCGCCCGTGGCAATCACCAGCGACCGCGCTTGCACCGGGCCCCGGTCGGTATCAATTTGATAGCTATCAACGCTTGATGGATGCGCGGTAGCGGCCAAAAAAGCTATGTTTTTGACAGCGCAAGGCTGCCAATGGGTCACCCCGCCCGCTGCGCACTCAGCCAGCAGCATGGCAATGATGTCCTCGGCCGAGCGGTCGGCAAACAGCTGGCCCTTGTGTTTTTCGTGGTGGGGAATGCCGTGCTTGTCCACCAGCGCAATGAAATCCTGCGGCGTGTAGCGCGACAGCGCCGAGCGGCAGAACTGCGGGTTCTGCCCCACAAAATGCTTGTGCGGCGCGGTCGGGTCCAGGTCGCGGTTGGTGAAGTTGCAGCGCCCGCCGCCCGAGATGCGGATCTTCTCCGCCACTTTGTCGGCATGGTCGATGAGCAAGACCTTCAGCCCCCGCTGGCCCGCCTGGCCCGCGCAGAACAGGCCGGCTGCGCCGGCGCCGATGATGATGGCGTCAAAAAATGGAAGGGACACGGGGAGGTATCAAAAGGGACAAAGGCGTGATTGTCCCCTGGCTGCCCCGGGGCCTGCTCAGCAGTAAGCATGTGGATGCCGGTGCGGGGCAGGCCCCAGTCGCCCCTCTCTCCCTCTTGTGTGTCGTATGGCGATCAGAACGCCGCGCGCAACGTCACGCTCAGGTTGCGCGGGTCGGCGTAGTTTCCGTAGTCCAGGTTGGCCCAGTACTTCTGGTTGGTCACGTTGTTCACGGCCACCGTGGCGCTGAGCTTGGGGTTGAACTGCCAGGACGCGCGCAGGTTGAGGATGGCCTTGGGCGATTGCTTCACCGTTACCGTGCCGCTGGGGTGCGGGATGTTGAAGCCTTCGATGGCGCTTTGCCAGGTCAGGTTGCCGCCCACCGACAGCGGCGCCAGGGCCCCCGAAAGCTGGTAGTCCGTGCCCAGTTGCAGCAGGTAGTCCGGCATGTTGGCGTAGATCAGGTCGGTGGGGGCACGCGTGACCTTGGCGCGGGTGAGGCCTGCACTCACGCGCCACTGCCGGGTGGCCATGCCTGCGAACTCCAGCTCGAAGCCGGTGGACTTCGTGCCGTTCACGGCCACGTAGGGCAGGGTGCCGTCGGGCAGCGGGGTGGTGATGGCGCTGTCGCGCACGCCGAAGTTGTCCTGCTTCGTCTGGAACACCGCAAAGTGCGCCTGGATGCGGCGCTCGAACAGCTCGGCTTTGAGGCCGGCCTCGGCGTTGCTGCCGATGACGGGCGACAGCGGATTGTTGTTGCGGTCCTTGTAGTTCTGCGGGTTGAAGATGCGCGCGTAGCTGGCATAGGCCGACAGGGTGGGCGTGATGTCGTACACGGCGCCGATGAAGGGCGTGACCTTGCGGTTCTCGTCCTGAATGGCCGAGCGGCCCGCATAGGAGCCCGTGGTGCCATAGGTGTCGGAGTGGCGGTGCCAGTCGGTCAGCCGCAGGCCGGTGAGCACCGACAGCGGGTCGGCCACGCGCCAGCGTGCCGAGGCGAACAGGCCCGTCTGCTGCGTGATCTGCGTGCGCCAGGCGCCAGTCCTGGAGTACGTGGGCGCAGGCGCGTTGCCGTCCCAGGTGTAGATGTTGGGGATCACATAGCTCCAGCCCGCCACGGAGGTGTAGCCATCGGTGCGCGTGGCGGTGCGCGTGGAGCTCATGCCCACCACCAGGTCGTGCTTGCGGCCGCCCAGCTCGAACTTGCCCGACAGGTAGGCATCCACCGTGTCCTGCTTTTCGCTGCCGCCGTTGACAGCGGCATACAGCGTGGTGCCTGCGCCCGTCACCGGGTTGATGAAGGGCGCCTTGGCGGTGGTGGCGCCATAGCCGTAGGTGCTCAGGCGGAAGGTGTCGCCCTCGGTGTGGTTCAGCGCGGCCTTCAGGCTCCAGTCGTCGTTGATCTGGTGATCCAGCGTGGCGTAGAGCGTGCCGGAGGTGCGCTCCCAGCGCGTCCACGATGGCGAGAAGCTTGTGGAGATCGGCAGGTCGATGGGCGCGCCCGTGGTGGCAAAACGGGGGATGGTGCCCCAGATCGGCGCCTTGGGGTCGTTGGACTGGCGTTGGTAGCCCGCCGACACCACGGTGGCAGTGCCGATGTCGGCTTCCACCGCTGCCAGCAGGGCGGTCTTGTCCTCGGAGTAGCGGTCGCGGAAGCTCTCTTTCTTCTGCGGGGCCACGACCAGGCGGCTGCGCACGCTGCCGTCGCTGTTGAGCGGTGCGTTGATGTCCAACTCGCCCCGGTAAAGGCTCCACGAACCCGCCGTGAGCGCCACGGAGGCGGCGAACTCGCGCTGCGGGCGCTTGCGGATCATGTTGATGGTGGCCGAAGGCACGCCCACACCGGTCTGGATGCCGTTGGCGCCGCGCACGATGTCGATGCGCTCGTACAGCGCGGTGTCGAACTCCTGGTTGGTGCTGCTGCTATAGCTGGGCAGGCCGTCGGTCTGGAAGTCGGTGATCTGGAAGCCGCGCGCGTAGTACAGCGGGCGCTGCGTGTCGTAGAAGCTCACGGCGATGCCGTTCACGTTGCGCAGTACGCTGTCGATGCTGGTGAGCGACTGGCGCTCGATCTGCGCGCGGGTGACTGTGCTGACGGACTGCGGGGTTTCACGCGGCGTGAGCTGCAGCCGGGTGGAAGCACTTTCGCGCGCGCCCGACACGGTGACGCTATCGAGTGCCTTGGGCGCCACGACCTGGTCGGTGGTGGTGGCCGAAGAGGTGTCTGTGACTGCGGGCTGCTGGGCCCAGGCGGCACCCGCCAGATTGGCGGCAAGTGTGGCAGCGATGGCCAGGGGGTGAACGGCACAGACAAAGCGCCTGCGGGGTGCGGACATGAACGGGCTCCAGAGGGAAAAGCGGTGACTGGCTGGCTTGCAGCGCTTTTCCTACGGGACGCACGGCTGGCTGGGAATAGTTGTAAAAATTGTAAACGCGAATGAGAATAATTGTTGACAACTAATTGTTCTGCAGCACGATACCTGCCGTTTTGTCGCAATGGCACAACGGGCTGGCACATGGCCGGGCACGGGTCAAGGCAGCCACACAGGGCTGAGCGCATGCCGGGGAGAAGGTTCTTACTGCCGGTACACCCCGCCAGACCCCACCACGGCGATGTCCACATAGTTGGAGCCATGGTGGTTCTGCGCGCTGAACTGGTAGCCAAAGCCGCCCAGATCCAGATTACCCAGGCCTTCCATGGCCTGGACCAGGCTGGCGCGTGTGACGCTGGGGCCAGCGGCGCGCAGGCCTTCGATGAGCACGCGTGCGTCCATGTAGCCGGTGTAGCGGTCGTAGTCCACAGGCTTGTCGTGGCGTTTCATCGATGCCTGGAAGTCGCGCGTGAGCGCAATCGTGGGCTTGCTGGGCGAGGGGCCCGTGCGTGCCACGGCCAGGCCGCGTGCATCGTCGCCCAGTGCCTGGAGCACGGCGGTGCCTGCGCCCAGCGACAGGGTGTAGATGGGCACGCCCAGGTGTGCGCGGTTGGCCCGCACATAGGCCACCACCGACGGGCCTGCCGCCACCAGCAGCACGGCCTGGGGCTTCTGCGCTGCCAGTGCCTTGGCTGCATCGTTGGCGTCGTCGCCCGACGATGCCAGTGCGTGCGACCCGGCCAGGGCCGCGCCCTCGGCCGCGATGGTTTTTTCGACCAGGGGCAGCAGCAGCTTGCCGAAGTCGTTGTTCTCATAGGCCACGGCGATGCGCGAGGTCTGCACCGCCACGAGGTTGCGCACGATCTTCACCAGCTCGTCGGCATAGCTGGCGCGGGTCGTGAACAGATAGGGGTGCTGCTGCGCACGGATGGCGGGGCTGCCTGTGTACACGGAGATCAGTGGCAGCTTGGCCTGCGCCAGGTAAGGCAGCAGCGTCATGACCTGCGATGTGCCCGACACACCGAACAGGGCCAGCACGCCGTCTTTTTCGCTCAGCTGTTTGGCGTTGTCGAGTGCGCGGCGCGGGTCGAAGCCATCGTCCAGCGTCACCAGCCGGATCTTGCGGCCGCCGATGCCTCCCTTGGCGTTGGCATCTTCAATGGCGGCGTCCTGCCCCTCGTGGATGGGAGACAGAAAGGGCGCCATGCCACCCGACAAGGCCGTGGAGCGGCCGATCAGGATGTCTCCTTTACCCGCAGCGGGCTGCGCCCGGGCGGGCAGGCTGGCCAAGGCCATACCCCCTGCCAATGCGAACACCAGGCTGCGGCGGTGCGCCTGGGGCGGGTGTTGGCCGGTGGGAAAAACAGTGGGGGTTGTCATCGCGCAGAGTCTCCTGGTGCGGGTGGCCATGGCCGCGAAGTGGGGCCACGCATCGTAGGAGGGCTGCAGGCTGCGCGCCCACCGGGTTTGTACCCGGGCGCGTCATGTGAGGGACAAGCTCTTGTCTCCCCTGCGTGGCTATACGCGCCGGTCTGTGTCAGGCTGCGCGGTAGCATGTGCCATCCAACCGACGAGGACTGAGTCATGAATCCGATCCGCTACGCTGCCTGCATCCTGGCGCTGGGCTTTTTGGCCCCGGTCTGGGCTGTCAACAAATGCACGGATGCCAATGGCAAGGTCTCGTTTCAGGACGCGCCTTGTGTGGGCGAGGGCGAGAAGATCGACGTGCGGCCTGCCATCCAGGGGGCGACCCCGGTCCGGCCTGCACCTTCTGCGGGTAAGGAGGGGGCGTTCGGCGCATCGTGGCAGCGCAAGCAGTACCTACAGACCCAGGGCATCCCGCAGGCGCGCGCCGCCCTTGCGCGCAACCAGCAAGAATGCACGGCACAGCCTGCGGAAGCCACGACCCAGGCAGGCCCTTTGCGGCGCAGCACTCTGCCGTCGGGCAATCAGTTTCCGAAGGACCTTGCAGCGGCCGCCGCCAAGGACAAAGCGGCGTGTGATGCCCGCAGCAATGAGTTGCGTGAGCAGCTGAGGCAGCTGGAAGAGGAGCTCAGCGCCTTGTAGGCCGTCGGCCGGGTGTGGGCAGAGGCTGTCGGCCTCCGTCCTCAGCCTTTCCAGGTGAACGGAAACTTGAACTGCTTCACGAAGCCGTTGGGCACGTAGTCACCCAGCACGCCATAGTGTTCGGGCCAGAGTTTGGTGCTTTTGACGGCGGTACCAAACAGGTAGTCCAGAAATGCGAAGTGCGCGGCGTAGTTCTTGTCCAGCGCCTCCTGGTCCTGGCTGTGGTGCCAGTGGTGGAAGTTGGGCGTGACCAGCACGTAGCGCAGCGGCCCGAGGCGCACGCTCACATTGGCGTGGTTGAACACGGCCTGAAAGCCCACGATGACGATGTAGGCGTCGATCACTTCCTTGGAAAAGCCCAGCACGTAGATGGGGGCCAGCACCAGGGTGCGGGTGATGAGCAGTTCCAGGATGTGCTGGCGCGATCCGGCCATCCAGTCCATGCTTTTGACGCTGTGGTGCACGGCATGCAGGCGCCATAGCACGGGCACCTCGTGGTAAGCGCGGTGGGTCCAGTACTGCACCAGGTCGGCCACCAGCACGATGAGGAAGAGCGCCACCCAGAAGTTCAGGCCCTGCACCCAGCCGCGAATACCGTCGCTGGCCGCCCAGCCAAAGAACTTGTGCACGATGAGGTTGGTGGCCAGCAGCACAAAGCCCACCACCATGTGGTTGACGATGAAGTGGTGAAAGTCGGTCTGCCACTCCGCGCGGAAGATGGGCTGGTCCTTGCGCAGCGCGAACAGCTTCTCGATGAAGATGAAGATCAGCGAGCTGCCCAGCAGGTCGAGGATGAACCAGTCGAGGCCGATGTAGGGCGTGTTGTCGGGGAAGTTCGGGTCCACCTCCACCTTGTGGCCGCCCAGGAAGGCCGTGAGGGCCACCATGGCAAACGCAAACGTGGCCAGCCAGCGGGCGCGGTTGAACAGGATGTTGACCAGCGAGATGCCGCCCGCAATGGCCATGGCCACCAGCATGATGTTGCGGATCACCGCCACGTCGTAGCTCTTGCGCAGCTGCGGCGTGGTGAGGTACTCGGGAAAGTGGAAAGCCAGCACGCCCAGAAAGCACAGGATGGCCAGTGTGAGCGCAATCACGCCCGATACCAGCCCCTTGCCGGTGCGCAGCGCGCCGTGGCTTTCGGTGAATTCGTTGAGTTTTTCTAGTTCGATCATCGGTTCCTCCTTGCACCGGTCAGCAGGTGCTGCGCGAGTGTAGCGAAGCCGCCACCTGCAATGCCTATGACTCCATTTGCGCGCGACGCAGCGCGCGCGGCTTCCTAAAATCGCTGCATGAACATCCCTTCACACCAACTGAGCATGACCGTGCTCATGTCGCCCGACATGGCCAACTTTTCGGGCAACGTGCACGGTGGCGCCATCCTCAAGCTGCTGGACCAGGTGGCCTACTCGTGCGCCAGCCGCTATTCGGGCTGCTACACCGTGACGCTGAGCGTGGACCAGGTGATGTTCCTGCAGCCCATCCATGTGGGCGAGCTGGTGACCTTTCTGGCCAGCGTGAACTACACGGGCAGTTCGTCGATGGAAGTGGGCATCAAGGTGGTGGCCGAAGAAATCCGTTCGCAGGTGGTGCGGCATGTGAACAGCTGCTTCTTCACCATGGTGGCTGTGGACGAGTCGCGCAAGCCCGTGCAGGTGCCGCCGCTGTCGCCCTCCACCCCCGACGAACGCCGCCGCTGGGATGCGGCCCTGCTGCGCAAATCCTTGCGCAAGGAGCTGGCGGAGCGGTTCCGGCAGGTGCGCGAGACGGCCGGTGGGTAGAGAAAATAGCAGTGAGATAAAAAAGGGCCCCTGCATGACAGGGGCCCTTGTTCATGGGGTGATGGTTGGTCAGCGGGCGGCGCAGAAGCCGAATTCTGCTGAGGCCCCGGGAGCAAGCGTCTGATTCCAGCTCACGCCCGACGCGCTGAGGTTGCCACCCACCTGGGACCAGGTGGCGTTCCACAGGTTGTTGATGGTGCCGCTCACCGGGACGCTGATGGCCCAGTTGCCGGTGGCATTGCCCATGTTGATGACCTGGACCTGCTGGCAGTAGCCCGAGCCCCAGTCGCTGTTCACCGTCTGCACCACCGAGAAATTGGCAACCGGCGTGGGGGTTGGAGTGGGAGTCGGGGTGGGCGTTGGCGTGGGGGCAGGTGTTGTGGTGCCATCGCCCCAGAGGCGCTGCAGCAGTTGGACCTTGTCTGTGCGCACGGTGGTCCAGTCATCGTCCAGGATGCCGCCGGTGTCGCCGCTGTTGGGGTTCCACGACCAGTAGAAACCGCTGCGCATGCCCTTGGTGACCATGTAGTCCACCAGCGCGTTCTGCCATTGCACGTCGCGCGCATCACCCCGGCCGTACTTGCCGCCGAACTCGCCCAGCATCACCGCATAGCCAGCCTGCACAAACTGGCCGAAATGCTGCTCCCAGATGGCGGGCATGTTGCTGGGGAAGTCGGAGGCGTTGAAGTACGATTGCACATACACGTCCGGCCCGTAGGTGTGTGGTGCCAGCAGCAGGCGGTTGGCTGGAATGTTCAGGGGGGTGCATGCCAGGGGCTCCAGGTTGCCGCCCCAGAAATGCGCGCTGCTGCTGGAGCAGCTGGGGTTCTCGCCAATGCCTTCGACGGCGATCAGCCATTGCGGCGCGAGTTGCAGAACCGCTGCGGCCGCACGCTCCGCGGCGCGGTTCCAGTCGGTGGCGTTGTTGCCCGTGCCCCAGGTGGCCGCGCCATGGGGTTCATTTTTGATGTCGATGCCGATGACGCCAGGCACGCCCGCATAACGCTGGGCCACAAAGCGCAGGTCGCTGATCCATTGCTGCTCGCTGTAGCTGGGGGTGTACCAAAGCTCGCTGATGGTCTGGCAATCCGGAGTGTGGTGGTCCAGCAGCACATACATGCCGCGCGCGCTCAGCTCGCCCACCACCTTGTCCATGACCTGGATGGCCGAGAGGCCTTGCAGATCGGTGTTGCGGCCGTAGTCGATGCTGCTTGGTGGGGCCGATCCGTGCAGGGTGGCGGGGCAAAACGGCAGGCGCACGGCGTTGAAGCCCTGGGCCTGCATCTGCGTGATCATGTCCTTCCAGTTGCGGGCCCAGAGGCCATGCACCACATGCGTGTTGGTTTCAAACCCAAACCAGTTCACGCCGCGCAGCTGAATGGCTTGGCCCGCATCGTTGACCACTTTGCCCGCCTGGATGCCGTAGCTCCAGGCCGCGTTGCTGCCAAGGAGCAGGCAGCCGGCAAGGGCCAAGCTCTGGCATAGGTGGGTGAGCTTCATGAAATCCTCTCTTCCTGAATGGGCCACGCACGCGGTGTGGGGCCAAGGGGGCATCTCGTGGACACCGATGTTTTCAGGAATGATAGGTGGCGCCTGCAGCGAAACTGCAGTGGTTTGCCTCCTGCTTGTAAGCGCATGTGAGCGACGGGCCACCGCGTGGGATCGCGTGGCCTGGTGATCGGGGCATCAAGCCCCTGCGCGGCTGCGCCCAGCCAGCGACACCGCCTGCAGTGACAGGCCATCGATCTCGTTGGTGATGCCGGATAGCACATTCGCCACCACGGCAAACTCGCGGCCGTGCTGGCCTGCGCGGGCGGCCATCACCTGGGCGTTGAAGCTGACCACCTTGGCCTCGCGGGCCACGGTCTGGATCGAGGCCACGATGCCCGCCAGCTCTTTCATCAAGGTTTCGGACTGGGCCTTGCTCACCTGGTCAAACGCCGTGGTGGCGGTGTTGAGGGCGTCGAGCACGCCGTCGGTGGTTTCCACGAGGCGGGCCAGTGCATCTTCCACGCGCGGGCTTTGGCGCTCGGCCAGGTCCAGGGCCGTGCCCACCTGCTGTGCAAACGCATCGATGGTGGCACCCACGCCCTGGGGGCCATGGTAGGCCTTGCGGATGATCTCTGCGCTGGTGGCATCAAGGTGGTGCGGCGTGTCCAACAGCCGCGCCTGGCTGTCGGTGAACAGGGTGAGCGAGCTGCGGGCCGCTTTCAGGTGCAGGTCACTGCCGCGTGCGGCCAGAACGGTTTGCAACACCATGCGCTGCGACAGCATGCGCTGACGTGCCGCGATGTTGACGAGTGACATGCCCGCGTCGCGCGAGGGAGCCTGTGTGGAAGACGACAGCGTAGGCATGCTGGAGGTGCGTGCGGAGAGGGGAAAGGCTGCCATGGTGTTCCTTGTGCGGGTTGCATTCAGATACGTTCTTTCAAGCAATACCCGGGCCAAGATGTGCGGTTGGGATGACCCAATGCGGTGCTGTCAATGTGGCTCTGTGTGGGGGCGTGATGTCTGTGCAAACATGCATGCGCGATGTGCCTGGGTGTGCATCGGCGCGCGCTGCATCGCGATGGCGCGCGACCCGGCACCGCCCTGCGCAGAACGCAGGCGGGCCGATGGAAAGATGAGGATGGCGGTGCCTGCTCAGCCCGCGCGCAGGGCCTGCAACGGCAATGCGCTGGCGTCTTGCACAGCCAATGCAACGCCCCGCACCACATCGCCCACCACGATCACCGAAGGGCTGGCCAGCCCCTCGCGCGTGATGGTGGCGTGTAACGTGCCCAGGGTGGTGACGGCGTGCCGCTGGTGCGGCAGGCTGGCGTGCTGGATGATGGCAACCGGTGTGTCTGCAGGCAGACCGGTGAGCAGTTCCTGCTCGATGGTGGCGGCCCCACTCACGCCCATGTAGATCACCAGCGTGAGCTTGGCGTCTCGCGCCGTGGCGGCCAGCTGGCGCCAGTCGGTGCCCGCGTCGCCGGGCTTGGCGTGGCCGGTGACAAACACCACGCCGTGGGCATGTTCTCGGTGCGTGAGCGGCGCGCCCAGCGAGGTCAGGCCCGCGAGCCCTGCGGTGATGCCGTTGATGACGGTGACCTGCACGCCAGCGGCACGCAGGTGCTCCACCTCTTCGCCACCCCGGCCGAAGATGAAGGGGTCGCCGCCCTTGAGCCGGACCACGTTTTCGCCTTCGTTCACGGCCATCAGCATCAGCTTTTCGATAAAGGCCTGGGGCGTGCTCTTGCAGCCGCCACGCTTGCCCACGTAGACGATGCGCGCCGTGGGCGATGCATGGGCCACGATGGCATCGCTCACCAGATCATCCACCAGCAGCACCGTGGCGGCCTGGATGGCTTTGAGAGCCTTGATCGTCAGCAGCTCCGGGTCACCCGGGCCTGCGCCCACCAGCGTGCAGCTGCCGCCGGTGCCCAGGTGCGGTTGGGCCGTGGGCGGTGTGGTGGAAGGCGTGGGGCGGCTCATGGGGATGTCTCCGAAGCAGTTTGATCAGCCAGCTGCAAGATATGTTCCACCTGTCGCTCGATGGCGGGGGGGATCGGCAACTCGCCCGCCAGAACGCGGCGCGTGTAGGTGGCCGTGGTGGCCACGTCGATCTCGGCGGGCAGGCCGGGCACCTCGCTGGCGGTGCCGGGTTGCTGTGCATCCAGCACTTGGTGCACGCCGCGCACAAAACCGTCGTAGCGGGGTGTGCGGCGCGGGTCGGTGGCCACCTCGCCCTCCAGCCCGCGCGAGAGCAGGGCGCTCATGCCCAGCGTGCGGAAGGTGGTTTGCAGCATTTCAAAATACTCGGGGTGTGTGTAGGCCGTGACAACCACCGAGGCGCCCGCGCAGGGGCTCATCAGCTTGACCACGCTGTGCCCCGGGTTGCGCAGGCCCACCACCTCGCGCACGGCCAGCAGGCGCGCCAGGCCCGCGTGCAGGTGCTGGGTGTGGATATGGCGCACGGTGCCGTTTGCTATCTTTTCAGGAGCTTTAAGCGCAGGCACATCCAGCGCCAGAAGCACATCCGAAGCCAGAACCCGCCGCGCCTCGGTGCGCATGCCATGCAGCAGCACGGGCAGGCCTTCGCGCGCCAGCAGCAGCGCCAGCAACGGGGTCAGCACCGGCAACTTGCGCGCGCCGTTGTAGCTGGGCAGCACGATGAGCGGGCGGTCGGTGGCAGGCAGCGGTGCCAGGCGGCTGTGCGTGGCGTCCAGAAAACCGCACATCTCCTCGGACGTCTCGCCCTTGATGCGCATGGCCAGGCAGAAGGCGCCGATCTCCAGGTCGCTCACCTGCCCGTCCAGCACCTGGCCGAACAGGTCGGTGGCCTGCTCGCGCGACAGCGGCTTGGCGCCGCGCGCGCCGCGCCCAATCTCTTTGATGTACTGACTGATGCCCATGGTTCTTGGTGGCGGGACTTGTGAAACAGGGCTTCAGCGTCGTTGTTTCGGCTTGCCGTACAGGCGTACTGTCTGCGCCGAAAGCGCCTAACTGCAGCCCTGTTGCACAAGTCCTTGTGGGGTTTGTAGGTATGAGGGCTATTTTCCTGCAAGCAAGACAACTTTTGGTTATATGACGGCCTGCGCCATGGGCTTGGTCGCCAGCGGCCCCGTGGCCCGCACCATGCGTTTCAGCTCTGGCAGGCACGATCCGCAGTTGGTGCCGCAACGCAGCTTGCCTTGCAGCTGCGCCAGCCGGTCATCGTCGGTGCCGTGGCAGTGCGCCAGTTCGGCGGTGATGGCCGCGTCCGTCACGTTGAAGCAGGTGCACACCGACTTGCCGCGCGACTGCACGGCCACGGGCGCCTTGGCGCTAGGCACCAGCAGCAGGCGGCCGTAGGTTTGGGCGGGCAGTTCTTCCTGCAGCAGGGTCTTGAGCCAGCCTTCGGCGCTGGTGTCGCCCGCGAGCACGATGCCTTCGAGCGTGGTGGTGTCCCCATGGCGAGCCAGCCGCGCGGCGCGGCGTTGGCCGCGTTTTTTGTCGGCATAGCGCAGCGTGTCGGCGCCAGTCAGGCCCATCAGGGATTCGATGCGCTCCACGGTGGCGTCGGGCGGTGCCTCGTGCGCAGCGGCGCGCAGCAGCACACCCACGCGCTCGCGGCCCGGTTCGCTCAACGGCGTGTTGTTGCTGAAGGGCACACAGCTGGCAAACGGGAACTGCGCCATCAGCGCAGACAGCGCCTCGCGAGTGGCCTGGGCGCTGTCGGCGGGCAACCAGGCCATGGCCAGCAGCGTCCAGGGCAGCTCGGCCTTGAGCACCTTGACGGCCGCGTGCTTGAGTTCGGGTTGCTTGGACGTGGGGCAGTAGGCTGACGTGGTGAGCGTGTTCACGCCCGCCAGCCGCTCGCCGGTGGACGAGCAGCCGCTCAAGAATTCGCTGCCCCAGTGCATGGCCATGAAGGCCTGCGACAGGCCCACCGTGGTGTCGGCCTGCGCGGGCACCACGATGGTGCCGCGCTTGCTCGTCACATAGACCAGGTCGCCGTTTTTCAGGCCGCGCCGCTCCATGTCCTGCGGGTGCAGCTGCACGCTGGGCTCGGCCACGTGGCCGAAGAGGCGGCCCAGGGTGCCGGTGCGGGTCATGCCGTGCCACTGGTCGCGCAGGCGGCCCGTGGTCAGGCTGAAGGGGTAACGCGATTCGCGCTGCTCGGCTGTAGGTTGCCATGCGTGCGCGGCAAAACGGGCGCGGCCATCGGCGGTGGGGAAGATGCCGTCTTCGTACAGGCGGGCCTTGCCCGTGGTGGATCCCTCAGGCAATGGCCACTGTTGGGGGCCTGCAGATTCGAGCATGTCCCACGACAGACCGGTGATGTCCAGGTCGCGCCCTCGGGTGCTCTCGCGGTGCTCATTCCACACAGTTTCGGCGCCTTGGTCGGCGTCGTCAGTGGTGTAGGGGAACAGCGTGGGCTGGCCGGGGCGTAGGCGGGCCTCCAGCTGGTGTGCAAACTGCACCGCAATGGCCCAGTCGTGGCGGGCCTCGCCGGGGGTGGGCACGGCAGTGCGCACGCGGGAGATGCGGCGTTCGCTGTTGGTCACGGTGCCGGTTTTTTCGCCCCAGGTGGTGGCGGGCAGCAGCAGGTCGGCATAGGCGCAGGTGGCGGCGGTGGCAAAGGCCTCCTGCACCACCACAAACTCGGCGCGCTGCAGTGCGCGGCGCACGGTGGCCTGGTCGGGCATGCTTTGCGCGGGGTTGGTGCAGGCAATCCACAGCGCCTTGATCTCGCCGTCGGCGGCAGCCTGGAACATCTCCACGGCCGTCTTGCCAGGTTTGGATGGCACATCGGCCACGCCCCAGAGCGCAGCTACTTCGGCGCGGTGCTGCGGGTTGGCCAGGTCGCGGTGGGCGCTGAGCAGATTGGCCAGGCCACCCACTTCGCGCCCGCCCATGGCGTTGGGCTGGCCGGTCAGGCTGAACGGGCCCGCGCCGGGCTTGCCGATCTGTGCGGTGGCCAGGTGCAGGTTGATGAGCGCTGCGTTCTTGGCCGTGCCGCTGCTGCTCTGGTTCAGGCCCTGGCAGTACAGGCTGAGCGTGGCTTTGGACTGCGCAAACCATTTCGCGGCGGTGTTCAGATCGGCCACCGAAATTCCACAGATCTGCGCCACGCGTTCGGGTGTGTAGTCGCGCACCAGGGCCTTGAGCTCGTCAAAGCCCGTGGTGTGCGCGGCGATGTATTCGGCGTTGGTCCAGCCCTCCCACAGCATCAGGTGCAGCATGCCGTTGAACAGCATCACGTCGCTGCCAGGCTGGATGGGCAAAAACAGGTCAGCCATGCCGGCCGTGTCGGTGCGGCGCGGGTCGGCCACGATGACCTTCATGCCGGGATTGGCGGCGCGTGCGTCTTCAATGCGGCGAAACAAGATGGGGTGCGCCCAGGCCGCGTTGCTGCCCACAATGAACAGGCACTGCGCGTGTTTCACATCGTCGTAGCAGGCGGGTGGCGCGTCAGCGCCCAGGGTCTGCTTGTAGCCCGCCACCGCGCTGCTCATGCACAGGCGCGAATTGGTGTCGATGTTGTTGGTGCCGATCAGGCCCTTGGCGAGTTTGTTGAAGACGTAGTAGTCCTCGGTGAGCAGCTGGCCGCTCACGTAAAAGCCCACGGCGTCGGGGCCGTGCTGCTGGATGATGCTGGCAAACTGGTCAGTGGCCAGACCCAGGGCGGCGTCCCACGACAGCGACTGGGGTGCATCCGCGCGGTGCGCGCGGCGCTGGGGCTGCAGCAGCCGGGTCTGCAGCGTGATGGGGCTGCTGGCCGTGAGGTGCAGGGTCGAGCCCTTGGTGCACAGGCGGCCAAAGTTGGCGGGGTGGTTCGGGTCGCCGCGCACGCCGGTGATCTGGGGGCCGTTGCTTTCGATGATCACGCCGCAGCCTACGCCGCAGTAGGGGCAGGTGGATTTGGTTTCTTGCATGGCGAGGGGCCTGGATTTGTGATCTTTTTTGGGTGCTTACGCGCGTCTATAAAGCGCTTATTGCTATGTAATTTATAGCATTTTGGTGCTGGCGGCCTGTGGTGCGGCCACGGCGTTTCATGCCGTGGCGGTGCGCCGCGCTGGCCCTGCAATGGGGCGGGCGAGGTCGGTGGCCAGCGTGGCCAGTTCATGGCTGTCCAGGTACACCGCGCCGTTCTCCACCTTCACCGCAAACTTCGGCGTGCAGCCCTCGTCGGGGGCGGATGCCTGTCCGTCGCACAGGCCGATGGTCCAGTTGTGCAGGGGGCAGGCCACCTGTGTGCCAAACACGATGCCTTGCGACAGCGGGCCGCCCTTGTGGGGGCAGCGGTCCAGCAACGCAAACACGCCGCCCGCATCGTTGCGGAACACCGCCACATCCAGCCCCAGCGGGCGCGCCACGCGGCGTGCGCCCAGCACGGGGATGTCTTCCACGCTGCAGATCAGCTTCCAGTCGGGGGTGGGGTGGTTCGTGGTCATGGGGTGGTCTAGGGGGATGTTTTTGTGGTGGTGTGGGGCGGACGTGGTAGCCGGTGCTCAGGTGCCGAGCGCGGCATACATGCCCGTCACGCGGTCCATGCTGGCCAGCAGGTTCTCGCTGCTCACGAACACTTCGGACACCTGGCGGAAGGTGTTGCTGGCGTTGCCCAGCCGCTGCAGGGCCGCGTCGAAGAACACCCACTGGCTGTCGGCCAGCAGCAGCTCCTGGCGGATGCGCACGGTAGCCTGTGAGGCGTTGCGCAGCAACTCGGTGGCCTTCAGGAATTCGTCGCGCGCCTTGGCGATCTCGGTCGTGGCGGCGGCCGTGTCCACGCCGAGCATGGCCGACAGGCAGAACTTGGCCATGCGCTGGCTCAGCATGCGCTGGCGCCCGGCCACGTTCACCAGGTGGCCCACGGGCTTGCCCAGTGCGGCTTCGTATTGCGAAGTGCCCTGGTGGGCCAGGGCCAGCACCTTGGCGTCGGCTTGCAGCAGCGCGGCCACGCCGTCGCGCGAGGGCGTGGTGCCCATCAGCGTGGCCTTGTGGTCGGCCCAGGCGCCTTCGAGTTTTACGTAGGTGTCGCGGATGGCAGGCGAGGGCGCAAAGGCCTTCAATTCTCCCAACTGGCGCTCGAACAGCGCCAGGGACTGCTCCAGCACGGCGCGTGCCGCCGGGGTGTCGGACTTGTGGGCCAGGGCCAGCCAGGCCTTGCCCATGCGCTGGCTCAGCATGCGCTGGCGCCCGGCCTTGTTGATGGCGTCGTTCAGGTCGGCCACCTCGGCCTGGGCTTTGCCCCCAGGCACCAGAAGGCCCAGGGCGCCCCAGGCCGTGGTGTAGCCCGCAGAGGTCAGAAGGGTACGGCGTTGCATGGTGGGCTCCTTCTTTCCGATCAGGCGCCCAGGGGCGCAAACTGGCGCGTGTCCACGGCCGCCTTGTCAAATTCAAACCAGGGGTCGGGCTCGCCATCCAGCGCAAACTGCAACTGCTCCCACAGCGCCCTGCGGCCTGCGTGGTCTTCCAGAATGCGTTTCTTCACGTAGTCCAGGCCCACGCGGCTCACGTAGTGCACGGTGCGCTCCAGGTACCAGCCCTCCTGGCGGTACAGCTCGCAGAACGCGCCGGTGTACTCCAGCACTTCCTCGGCGGTTTTCAGCTTGGTGAAGAAATGCGCCACCTCGGTCTTGATGCCACCGTTGCCAGCCACATACATCTCCCAGCCGCTGTCCACACCGATGATGCCCACGTCCTTGATGCCCGCCTCGGCGCAGTTGCGCGGGCAGCCGCTCACGGCAAACTTGACCTTGTGCGGTGCGTACATGCGCCACATGGCGCGCTCCAGATCCTTGCCCATCTGCGTGCTGTCCTGCGTGCCCATGCGGCACCACTCGCTGCCCACGCAGGTCTTCACGGTGCGCAGCGCCTTGGCATAGGCATGGCCGCTGGGCATGCCGATGTCACGCCACACATTGACCAGGTCTTCCTTCTTTACGCCCAGCAGGTCGATGCGCTGGCCGCCTGTGACCTTGACGGTGGGGATCTTGTACTTGTCCACCGCATCGGCAATGCGGCGCAGCTCATCGGCCGTGGTCTCGCCGCCCCACATGCGGGGGATCACGCTGTAGGTGCCGTCTTTCTGGATGTTGGCGTGGCTGCGCTCGTTGATGAAGCGGCTCTGCGGGTCGTCCTTGGCCTCTTTGGGCCAGGTGCTGATGAGGTAGTAGTTCACCGCCGGGCGGCAGGTGGCACAACCATTGGGTGTCTTCCATTCCATGAACTTGAACACGTCGGAGATGGTCACCAGCTTGCTGCTGCGGATCGCGTCGCGCACCGCCTGGTGGCCGTGGTCGGTGCAGCCGCACATGGCCTTGGTCTTGGGCGTGGCGCTGTAGTCGCCACCGGCGGTGAACATGATGATCTGCTCCACCAGCCCGGTGCACGAGCCACAGCTCGCGCTGGCTTTGGTGTGCTTGCGCACCTCGTCCAGTGTGAACAGGCCCTTGTCCTTGATGGCCTTGCAGATGGCGCCCTTGGTCACGCCGTTGCAGCCGCACACCTCGTCGCTGTCCTGCATCGCGGCAGCCTTGCTCTGGCCATGGTGGCCTGTGTCGCCCAGGTGCGATTCGCCAAACATCAGCTTGTCGCGGATGTCGCTCACGCTGCGGCCGTCGCGCAGCAGCTTGAAGTACCAGCTGCCGTCCACCGTGTCGCCATACAGGCAGGCGCCCACCAGCTTGTCGTCTTTGATGACGAGCTTTTTGTACACACCGCCGAAGGGGTCGCTCATCACGATCTCCTCGGTGTCGTCTCCTCCTTGAAAGTCTCCGGCCGAGAACAGGTCGATGCCCGTCACCTTGAGCTTGGTGGACGTGAGCGAGCCCTGGTAGCGACCGATGCCGAACTCCGCCAGATGGTTGGCCAGCACCTTGCCCTGCTCGAACAGCGGGGCCACCAGCCCATAGGCGATGCCCCGGTGTGCGGCGCATTCGCCCACGGCGTAGATGCGCGCGTCGGTGGTGGTCTGCAGCGTGTCGCTCACGACAATGCCGCGGTTCACATGCAAGCGCATCTTCTCGGCCAAAGCCGTGTTGGGGCGGATGCCCACGGCCATCACCACCAGGTCGGCGGGCACCTCGGTGCCGTCCTTGAACTTGACGCTGGCCACGCGGCCTTCGGCGTTGCCCACCAGTTCCTGGGTTTGCGCACCCATCAAGAAGCGCATGCCACGGTCTTCCAGCGACTTCTGCAGCATCTTGCCCGCCACGTCATCCAGCTGGCGCTCCATCAGCGAGGGCATCACGTGCACCACGCTCACGGTCATGCCGCGCTTCATGAGGCCGTTCGCGGCCTCCAGGCCCAGCAGGCCGCCGCCGATGACCACTGCGTGCTTGTAGGTGGCGGCGGCGTCGATCATGGCCTGCGTGTCGGCAATGTCGCGGTAGGCCAGCACGCCTTTCAGGTCCTTGCCGGGGATGGGCAGGATGAAGGGGTTGGAGCCGGTGGCGAGGATGAGGCGGTCGTATTCGGCGCTGATCACCGTGCCGTCGCTGCTGGTGGCGCTGACCACGCGGCGCACGCGGTCCACGTCGGTCACTGTGAAGCCGGTGTGCAGCGTGATGTGGTTGTCGGCATACCAGGACCAGTCGTTCAGGATGATCTCGTCGATGGTCTGCTCGCCCGCCAGCACGGGGGACAGCAGAATGCGGTTGTAGTTGGGGTGGGGCTCGGCACCGAACACCGTGATGTCATACAGATCGGGGGCGATCTTGAGCAGCTCTTCCAGCGTGCGCACACCGGCCATGCCGTTTCCCACCATCACCAGTTTGAGCTTTTTCATCATGACTCCATCGGTTCCATCGCCGGAGCGATGCGCAAAACAAAAAAGGCGTCCACACGATGCTGCTTCGAGGTCTCGAAACCGCATGTGGGGACGCCTTCGTCCGTACAACTCCTCCGTGCGCCTTTGCACTGCTGAATTGCGTGGGCCTGCCTGGCCCTTGCCCCTGTTAAGCAATGGCCGTGCCAGATTTTTTGCACTGAACTGGGGTGAACCAGGAGGGTGTTCCGGGGCGAGGGCCGTCCAAGGCGCAGGGTGGTGCGGACGGCCACGCCCCGGCATGCACCACCTTGGGCACAGAACCTGCGTGGAGCTGGTGCATGAGCTTTGAACTGGATGTGGGCCAGGTCTCGCTGGCCGGCCGCAATGAGGTGAACGAGGACTTTGCCGCCCTGGTGGTGGGGCAGGGGCGCGACCGCGAGCGCGGCGCCATTGCCGCCATCGCCGATGGCGTGAGCACGGGCGGCAAGGGCCGCGAGGCCGCCCAGACCACGGTGAGCACCCTGGTGGGCGACTACTTCGCCACCCCCGAGACCTGGGACACCACCGTGGCGCTGGACCGCATCCTGAATGCCCACAACGGCTGGCTCGCCTCCATGAACCGGCGCCGCCAGCCCGCCGTGGGGCTGACCACGCTCACGGCGCTGGTGCTGCGCGGCCAGTCGTACACGCTGGCCCATGTGGGCGACACCCGCGCCTACCTGCTGCGCGGCGGGCGGCTGCAGCTGCTCACGGCCGACCATGTGATGGCGCAGCGCGACTTTGCGCACCAGCTCACCCGCGCCATGGGGCTCGACGACCATGTGGTGGTGGACTACAGCCAGGGCGAGCTGCACAGCGGCGACCTGTTTGTGCTGCTGTCCGACGGCGTGCACGGCAGTCTGCCCGAGCGCGAGCTGCGGCAGCTGCTGCGCCAGGAGGGCGTGGCGGCCCAGGCACTCAGCGACGAGCTGGTGCAGGCCGCGCTGCGCCGGGGCAGCAGCGACAACGTGACCGCGCTGGTGGTGCGGGTGCAGGGCGCGCTGGAGGCCACGCTGCAGGACGAATCCCGCCGTGCACAGGACCTGCCCGTGCTGCCCTTGCTCAAGGTGGGCGATACCGTGGACGGCCTCACGGTCACGGCCATCGTGGCCGACAACGGCATTCACCGGCTGTACCAGGTGCGCGACGGCGCCACGCAGCGCCTGTATGCCCTCAAGACCCTGCTGCCCACGCGCGCCCACGATGCCGAGGAGCGCGCCACGCTCGCGCACGAGGCCTGGGTGGCGCGGCGCATGCAGTCCGGCCACGCCGCCGCCCATCTGGCGTGGCTCCACACCTGGCCCGCCGATGACGGGCGAGGCGGACCGGGCGCCAGCGCGTTCTACCTGCTGTACGACTGGCACGCGGGCGAAACCCTGGGCCAGCGCCTGCGCAGCCGCCAGCATCTGCCCATACCGCAAGCCGTGTCGGTGGTGGTGCAGGCCGCGCGCGTGCTGGGCTGGCTGCACCGCCAGGGGGTGGTGCACCGCGACATCAAGCCCGACAACCTGCACCTGGGCGATGACGGCGTACTGCGCGTGCTGGACCTGGGCGTGGCCCTGTCCGGCCGCGAGCCCGAGGCCACGCGCCAGCTGCACGCGGGCACACCCAGCTACATGAACCCCGAGCAATGGCCCGGCTACGAAAAAAGCGGCGACACCGAAGGGCAGTTGCCCGACGCGCGCAGCGACCTGTTTGCGCTGGGCGTCACGCTCTACCAGCTGCTGAGCCACGGCCGCCTGCCCTATGGCGAGGTGGTGCAGTACCAACTGGGCCGCTACCACCGCGACCCGCTGCCCCCCAGCCGCCACAACCCCGGCGTGCCCATCTGGCTGGACCAGATTGCCCTGAAGGCCGTGGCCCGCAGCCGCGCTCAGCGCTTCGAGACCGCCGAGGAACTGCTGCTGGCGCTGGAGCGCGGCGCATCCCGCCCCCTGTC
Source organism: Acidovorax sp. GW101-11A03 (assembly GCF_059424825.1). Classification (NCBI taxonomy): domain Bacteria; kingdom Pseudomonadati; phylum Pseudomonadota; class Betaproteobacteria; order Burkholderiales; family Comamonadaceae; genus Acidovorax; species Acidovorax sp. GW101-11A03. The sequence continues at coordinate 45,256 of NZ_JBWKZU010000013.1, forward strand.
AGCCCCCGGCCCGCAGCCGCTGATGCAGCGTGACGCCACAGCCCTGTGGAAGATCGCGCTGGCGGTGAGCGTGCTGGTGAATCTGCTGCTGATTTATTGGCTGTTGTTTTTGCCGAGGTAAGGGTGGGGCGTTGGAGTTACTCCTAAAAGAATAGCTGCGTGCGCTTGCTGGATAGGCGCAGAGGCCATTTTTCCTCTTGAAAATCGACCCACCGTTCGGGCTGAGCTCGTCGAAGCCTGGCACCTGGCTTCGACAGGCTCAGCCCGAACGGTTGGGGGATGCGAAAGATGGAAAGGCGCTGTGCGCCTTAACGGCTGCGCCGGTCATGCGCTGCGCGCACGTCCACCTTTCTAGTGAAAGCGCGGGCAATGCTGCGCATTGGCTGGCTGCGCCAGCTCAGGCACTGCGTGCCCGACCGCCCTTTTCCGCCCATGTGCGCGTCCAGCGGATCTGCATCACGCGCAACAGCACCAGCATGGCCAGCGCGCACACCGCAATGCCCACAAAGCCCCACAGGTAGGTGCCGGTGTACTGGCGCGAGAGGCCCATGCCGCTCGGGATCAGGCCGCCGCCCAGGGCGCCGATCTCGCCAATCATCGAACCCGCCACTGCCGTGGTCAGCGGCCAGCGCAGGGGCACCAGCTGGAACAGCGCGCCATTGCCCGCGCCCAGCGCCGCAAAACACACCAGGAACAGCAGCATGGTGATGGGCAGCGAGTTCTCGGCCAGGCCACACAGCACCATGCTCACGGCCGTGATGGCCAGCACGGCCGTGAGCGTGTTCACGCCGCCCCAGTGGTCCGACAGCCAGCCGCCAAAGATGCGCAGCGCCGCGCCCAGAAAGGCCGCCAGCATGGTGAGCTGGCCTGCCTGCACCTTGCTCACGTTGAACTGGTCGTAAAAATAGCTGGGCAAGAAGGTGGTGAGGCCAATGAAGCCGCCAAAGGTCACGGCATAGATCAGGCTGAATGCCCAGCCGTCTTTTTCAAACAGGCAGGCGATGTGTTCGCGGAAGCTCGAATGGGCTGGCAGGTCCGAGGGCTCCTTGGCATACACCGCCATCACGATGGCGGGCACGGCCACGCTCAGCGCGGCAAAGCCGTACACAGCCTGCCAGCCGAACTTCTGGGCCAGCGCCGGGGCCAGCAGGGCCGCCACGGCGGTGCCCACGTTGCCCGCGCCCACGATGCCCATGGCCAGGCCCTTGTAGCGCGGCGGGAACGAGCCCGAGCCCAGCGACAGCGCCACGCCAAAACTGGCTCCGGCCACGCCGAGCAGGATGCCCATGGCCAGCAGGTCGCCGTAGTCGTGCACAAACAGGTAGCCATAGCCCATGGCCACAAAAATGCCCGCCATCTCGACCAGCGTGGCGTTCTTGCGCCCGATGTACTGCGCCAGGATGCCCAGCGGAAAGCGCATGAGCGCACCGGCAAAGATGGGGATGGACAGCATCATGCCCATCTGTGTGGGCGTGAGCTGGAAGCTGTCGCGGATGAACGGCGCCATGGCACCGTTGATCACCCAGACAGCGCACGAGAAGCCGAAGTAGAGGAAGGACGACCACAGCGTGGGGGCGTGGCCGGACTTGAGGAACTCGCGGAATTGAAGCATGGCGATCGTGCGCAGTTCGCGCGCAAGAAGGAGATAGGGAAGGCTGGAGGCTGCGCCTCAGCCGGGGCAAAAAACAAAAAGGCGCCTGCATGGATCGCGCAGGCCTTGTGGCCAGGTTGCATTCCATGAAGACGCCATCGTCCTGTTCGCCCAATCCGCCATTGCACCGGGCTGATACACGGCCAGCGTTGGCCGCACCAATCTGCAAGCAATGCCTATGCCAGCCAGGGTGCTCCGAAGGCTTGATTAAAAAATAGCCATTACCGCGCGTCCATATTTAGTTTGTAGCTATAAAAATATGAGCGTTTGGGAGTGGGGTTGCCACGCTTTGGGGCAAAGTGTTGGATGAATGCACCATTTTGGTGAATCTGCAGCACGCAGCGATTTATTTGTTTGAGAAACAAATTTTTCACCATAGGATGAACCCGACTTTTCCGAGGCTTTTTTCAGTTCAGTTTTTTTCTGGGGTGACAAGGTTTTCCATAAGGAGGGGTTTCATGCGCGTCAATCTGCCCGTCAGCACGCACGAATATGCGTTTCCCAAAGGCCAGACTCTGGTGTCCACCACCGATCTCAAGGGCCGCATCCTGTACTGCAACCCGATGTTCATCGAGGTCAGCGGCTACGAAAAAGAAGAACTCCTGGGCCAGCCCCACAACATGATCCGGCACCCGGACATGCCCGAAGAGGCCTTCCGCGACATGTGGGAGACCATCGCCAAAGGCATCCCCTGGTCGGCACCGGTCAAGAACCGGCGCAAGGACGGCTCCTTCTACTGGGTGATGGCCAACGTCACGCCGCTCATGCAGGGTGACCAGCCCACGGGCTACATGTCGGTGCGCACCGAGGCCACGCGCGAGCAGATCCAGGCGGCCGATCAGCTCTACCGCACCATGCAGGCCGAAAAGCAGGCGGGCAAGCTGGTGCATGTGCTGCGCGGCGGGCAGCTGATCACCGACACCTTCATGGGCCGCCTGATGACGGCACTGCAGCCCGGGCCCCTGGGCAAGATCGCCCTGTGCACCCTGCTGCTGGTGCTGTTGTCGTGGGGAGCCGCTGCGCTGGGCGGGCATGCGATGACGCTGGGGGCGGGCGTGGCCTGGCTGGGCGTGGTGGTGGCCGCCATTGCCATGGCGGTGTACCTGCACCGGGTCACAGTGCTGCCCTTGCTGGAGATGCTGCGCTGGGCCAACCGCATGGCGGCGGGCGACCTCACGCAGAAGTTCTCGGCCACGCGCACCGACACCATGGGGCAGCTGCAAAAGGCGCTGGCGCAGCTCAACGTGAACCTGCTGTCCATCGTGCGGGATGCGCGCCAGGAAAGTGAGCACATGCAGCTCTCCACCCGCGAGATCGCGCAGGGCAACCAGGACCTCTCGTCCCGCACCGAGGCGCAGGCCAGCAACCTGCAGCAGACGGCGGCATCGATGGAAGAGATCACCGGCACCGTCAAGCAGACGGCAGAATCTGCCCGCCAGGCCACTGTGCTGGCCACGCAGGCCACCCAGGTCACCGAGCGCAGCAGCAGCGCGGTAGATGGCGTGGCCGACACCATGAAGCAGATTCAGACAGCGTCCAACCGCATCAGCGAGATCACGCAGCTGATTGATTCAATCGCGTTCCAGACCAATATCCTCGCGCTGAACGCTGCGGTGGAGGCGGCCCGTGCGGGCGAGCAGGGGCGCGGCTTTGCCGTGGTGGCATCGGAGGTGCGCAGCCTGTCGCACCGTACGCAGTCGGCCGCCAAGGAGATCCGCCAGCTCATCGACGACTCCGCCAACAAGGTGAGCGAGGGCCACGAGAAGACCGACGCCGCGCAGAAGACGATGGCGGAGTCGCTGGAGCTGGTGCGCCGCGTGAACACACTGATCGGCGAGATCCACAGCGCCTCGAACGAGCAACTCAGCGGCATCTCGCAGGTCAACTCTGCCGTGGCGCAGCTGGACACCATCACGCAGCAGAACGCGGCGCTGGTCGAGGAAAACGCCGCCTCGGCCATGCAGCTCAACGGCCAGGCCCAGACCATGACCGAGACCGTGCAGGTGTTCCGCATCGACGCCTCGGCGCCAGCGCAGGTGCGCGATGCGGTGGCGCTGCGCAAGGAGATGAAGGGCAGCCAGGGCGCGTCGTCGTCCAGCCGCGCCTTGGCGGCGGTGTGAGGCTGATTGATTGGCGTTCGACCCGGCAGAGTTGTTCAGGCAGGGCCTGTCGAAGCCTCGCGCGGCGCTTCGACAAGCCCAGCGTGAACGGTTCTGTTTTTTGGGATACCGGCCGGCATGAGTCGGCCCAGGTTTCCCGCCGTTCTTAAAAACAGGCGCGACGTCATCGCTTGGCCACGGGTGGCGCCCGCCTCGGGGGACGACGCGCAGCGGGTCAGGGGGCTTATGTACTCTTGCGCACCGTCAGCTCAAACCCCAGATCCACCGAGTTGTGCGCCGGCACCTCGCCGCGCATCAGCGCCAGCAGCATGCGCGCGCTGGCCTCGCCCACTGCGGAGCGGGGCGTGCGCACGGTGGTCAGCGGCGGCAGCATCTGGTCGCTGCCTGCCAGGTCGTTGAAGCCCGCAATCGCCACCTGGCCGGGCACCGACAGGCCCAGGCGCTGTGCGGCCAGCAGGCCGCCCTGGGCCAGGTCGTCGTTGCAGAAGAACACGGCATCCACGCCGGGGCGGGTGCGCAGCAGCTCCTCCAGCAGTTCGCCGCCCAGGCGCATGGACGAGGGCTGGGGGCTCAGCAGTTCCAGCTTGGGGTCGTAGCGGCCCGCTTCGCGCAGGCAGCGGCGGTAGCCTTCTGCGCGCTGCATGGTGCGCGGGTCCAGCTGGGCGGCCACGAAGGCAACGTTTTGATACCCGCGCGCCAGCAGGTGGGCCGTCATGCTGTGGCCCGCGTCCTGCTGCGAAAACCCCACGCAGAACACGCCAGGGGCCGGGGTCATTTCCATCAGGTGCACACAAGGCACGCCGCTGGCTGCGATCAGCTGGCGCGCGGCTTCGGTGCGGTCAAAGCCGGTGACGAGCAGGCCCGCCGGGCGGTGGGCGAGGTAGGTGCGCAGCAGCTGTTCTTCTTCCTGCGGGTCGTAGTGCGTCACGCCGATCAGGGCCTGGTAACCCTCGGGGAACAGCGTGCGGTGCACGGATTCGAGCACGTCCACAAACAGGGCGTTGGACAGCAGGGGCACCAGCACCGGCACCTGCACACTGCGCTGCGAGGCCAGCGCGCGGGCGGCGGGGTCGGGCACATAGCCCAGTTGCTGGGCTGCATCCTTGACCCGCTGCACCAGTTCTTGCGCCACGCCGCGCTCGCCGCGCAATGCGCGGGACGCCGTGATGGGGCTGACGCCCGCCGCCTTGGCCACGTCGCTCAGCGTGATGCGCCCGCTGGAGCGGCGCCGGGTCTCGGATTTGTTCAAGGGTTAACCCTCATGGGGATGGGTAATGATCTGGTTAGGATAGCGCTGTCCAAACGCCCGGGCAAGACAGCCAGCGTCTTTTTTGGCGCATTGGCGTGATCAGCACTGGTATTTTGGAGGCATCTGTAGAGATGCATTTTTTTAGATTCATTGGATAGCGCTACCAATATGAGTTTTACGCCGTCATCGGTTTATCTGGTCGTCATGGGAGTGGCCGGTTGTGGCAAGTCCAGCCTGGGGGCTGCGCTGGCCCAGGCCGAAGGCCTGCCCCTGATCGAAGGGGATGACCACCACAGCCCCGCCAGCCGCGAAAAAATGCGCCAGGGCATTGCGCTGACCGACGCCGACCGCGAAGGCTGGCTGGCCACCCTCGGGCAGTTGCTGCAGGCCCAGCCGCAGGGGGCGGTGCTGACCTGCTCGGCGCTCAAAAAGGCGTACCGCGACCGCCTGCGCAGCGCTTGCCCGGGGTTGCGCTTCGCCTTTCTGGAGATTGACCGCGCGCACGCAGGCCAGCGTGTGGCGGCCCGTGCGGGCACCCATTTTTTCTCAAGCGCGCTGGTGGACAGCCAGTTCGCCACGCTGGAATCACCCGTGGGTGAGGCGGGCGTGCTGCGCCTGGATGCGCTGCTGGACCTGCCCACCCTGCAGCAACTGGCATCCAGCTGGCTGGCAACGAAGGAGGCCGCATGAGTTCCCCCGCACAACCCGCAACGCCACAGAGCCGCTTTGCCCGGGTCTCCCAGGTATTGATGGCCAGCTGCCTGGGCGTGATGGCCGTGGCCGTGTTCATCAATGTGGTGCTGCGCTACGGCTTTGGCAGCGGCGTGGCCGCGAGCGAAGAGCTGTCGCGCCTCTTGTTTGTCTGGATGGTGTTCATCGGCGCCGCAGCGGCCTACCCGGCGGGTGAGCACATGGCCTTCACCAGCCTGGCGGGCTTGCTGGCCAAACGCCCCATGGCATTTGCCTCGCTCACCGCCGTCATCCGGCTGCTGGTGATGGCCGCCTGCGCCATGCTGGCCTGGGGCGCCTGGCAGCAGGTGGTGGTGGGCATGGGCAGCCGCTCCGTCGTCATGGCCTACCCGGCGGCCTTGCTACCGCTGCCGGCCTTTTTGTGTGCGGTGGCCATTGGTGTGATGGCAACCATTGAATTGATTCAACGCAAGCCCTTGGACCTGGGCCACGGCGCGGAGGTGGAGTGATGTTGGGACTGACGCCGGAAGCCATGGCCTTTGTGGTCTTTTCGCTGGGCATGCTGGTGCTGATGGGTACGGGCATGAACATGGGCCTGGCCCTGGTGCTCACGGGCGCTGGCATGGCCTGGGTGCTCGATTTCTGGGATGCGCAGCTGCTCGCGCAGAACCTGGTGGCCGGGGTGGACAGCTTTCCGCTGCTGGCCGTGCCGTTCTTCATCCTGGCGGGTGAGCTGATGAACTCGGGGGGCATCAGCCGCCGCATCATCGACATGGCGCAGGCCTGGGTGGGGCATATCCGGGGTGGCCTGGGGTATGTGGCGATTGGCGCTGCGGTGCTGATGGCCAGCATGAGTGGCTCGGCCCTGGCCGACACGGCAGCGCTGGCCACCATCCTGCTGCCCATGATGCGCCAGCAGGGCTATCCCATGAACACGTCGGCGGGGCTGATCGCCTCGGGTGGCATCATCGCGCCGATCATTCCACCGTCCATGCCGTTCGTGATCTATGGCGTGACTACCAACACCTCAATCTCGGCGTTGTTTGTGTCGGGCATCGTGCCGGGGCTGATGATGGGCGTGGGCCTGATCTTTGCCTGGCGCTGGGTGCTGCGTGGTCTGGACCTGCCCAAGGGCGAGCCCTTGCCCGCCAAGGACCGCCTGCGCGCCACGGCCCGCGCCTTCTGGGCCATGTTGATGCCGCTCATCATCATCGGCGGCATGAAGACCGGCGTGTTCACGCCCACCGAGGCCGCCGTGGTGGCTGCGTTTTATGCGCTGGTGGTGGCGCTGTTCATCCATCGCGAGATGAAGGTGGCCGACATCTACGGCGTGCTGGTGCGCGCGGCCAAGACGACCTCCATCGTGATGTTCTTGTGCGCCGGCGCCCAGGTGGCCAGCTACATGATCACGCTGGCCGACCTGCCCAATGTGCTGACCAGCTGGCTGGGCCCGCTGGTGGAGAACCCGCGCCTCTTGATGGCCGTGATGATGATCGTGCTGGTGCTCATCGGCACGGCGCTGGACCTCACGCCCACCATCCTGATCTTTGCGCCCGTGATGCTGCCCATCGCCGTCAAGGCGGGGATCGACCCGGTGTACTTCGGCCTGATGTTCGTGCTCAACGGCGCCATCGGCCTCATCACCCCGCCGGTGGGCACGGTGCTCAATGTGGTGGCCGGGGTGGGGCGTATCTCGATGCACAGCGTCATCAAGGGGGTGAACCCCTTCCTTTTCACCTACGTGCTGATCCTGGCGCTGCTGGTCGTGTTTCCCCAGATCGTGACTGCGCCTGTGGTGTGGCTGCGCTGACTTCCCTTCACTCTCTTTTTCCTTTCCCCTCGCCAATGGAGACAACCATGAAAACTTTCCGCCGTACCCTGCTCGCCGCCCTGTCGGTGGCCGCCATCACCTGCTCGTTCCAGGTGGCTGCGCAAGACTTCAAGCCGCGCATCATCCGTTTTGGCTACGGCCTTAACGAGGTGTCCAACCAGGGCCGCGCCACCAAACTGTTTGCCGAAGAGGTCGAGAAGGCCTCTGGCGGCAAGATGAAGGTGCGTGCCATCGGTGCTGCTGCACTGGGCTCGGACGTGCAGATGCAGCAGGCGCTGATCGGCGGCGCGCAGGAGATGATGGTGGGCTCTACCGCCACGCTGGTCGGCATCACCAAAGAAATGGCGATCTGGGACACGCCCTTCCTGTTCAACAACGCCAAGGAAGCTGACGTGGTGCTGGATGGCCCCGTGGGCCAGAAGGTGATGGACAAGCTGCAGGAAAAGGGCCTGGTCGGCCTGGTGTACTGGGAGAACGGCTTTCGCAACCTCACCAACAGCAAGCGCCCCGTCAACAAGCTGGAAGACATGGACGGCATCAAGTTGCGGGTGATGCAAAACAACGTGTTCCTCGATAGCTTCAAGACCCTGGGCGCAAACGCCGTGCCGCTGCCGTTCTCCGAACTCTTCACCGCGCTGGAAACCAAGACGGTGGACGGCCAGGAGAACCCCTACAACACCATTCTGTCGAGCAAGTTCTATGAGGTGCAGAAGTACCTCACCGTGACCAACCACGTCTACAGCCCCTGGATCGTGCTGGTGAGCAAGAAGTACTGGGATGGCCTGTCGAAGGCTGAGCAGAAGGTGCTGCTGGACGCCGCCAAGAAGAGCCGCGACTTCGAGCGCCAGGACACCCGAGCGGAAGCCGACAAGGCCCTGGCCGACCTGAAGGCCAAGGGCATGCAGGTGAACGAGCTGCCCGCCGCCGAAGCCAGCCGCATGCGCGAAAAGCTTGCCGCCGTGAACGCTGGCATCGCCGCCAACGTGGGCGAGGCCCTGTGGAAGGAAGTGCAGGGCGCTGTGGCGCAGGCACGCGCAGCGAAGTAAGCCCCGGTGGGGAGGCGGGCGCTGGCTTTTGCTGCGCCTGTACCGTGTTCAAGACAAAAAAGGCCGGAGCCCCTTTCGGGGCCCCGGCCTTTTGCATTGGCAACTGCCTGCCCACACCGCTTGGCGGTGGAGGCGGGATCAATTACAGGGAGCCGATTTCGCCGGACGAGATCTTGCCGGTGCGCAGGGCGTCTGCGGCCTGGGCGTTCACGGCGCTGCGGTCAGCCGTGGAGGTGTAGACCAGAGCGCGCGAACCGACGGGGATGGCACCGCTGGTCTGGGGCACAGCCGAAGCTTCGGCTTGCACTTCGGCGCGGGTGCGGTTGGTGTCGAACTTGGTGGCGAATTGCGAAGCATCGGCTTCGTCAGCCTGGGCACCAAAAGAAGCGAAAGCAGCCACAGCGGCGATGGACAGGAAACGTGCGGTCTTGTTCATGGTGAAACTCCGGTGAAATTCAGAAAATTAGGGTACTAATTGATCGGGGAATGTGGGTGTTGAATCCAGCGGATTCAGCTCAGCCACGCTCGCCGTAAGCGATCTGGCCGGTGCGCACAGCGTCGGCAGCCTGGGCACGCACAGCAGCGCGGTCAGCGGTGCTCTTGTAGGTCACCACACGCGAACCAGCGGGTTCGATCGAGCGGGTCTGGGCCACGGTGGCGGCTTCGGCTTGCACTTCAGCGCGGGTGCGGTTGGTTTCGAATTGGGTGGCGAACTGCGAAGCATCGGCTTCGTCAGCGTGGGCGCCAAAAGAGGCGAAAGCAGCGACAGCGGCGATGGAGAGGAAACGGGCGGTGTTGTTCATGATGGATAAGTCCTTAAAAAAAGCGTCTCAAAAAAACCAGGAGGAAAACAAAACAAAAACTGCTTCAACCCTGGGTTCGGTGAGTCGCCTTGCGGGATCGGCTCATCGATGGGTTGAACTGTACGCCGATGGTGTTCACAGAAAAACCATTGGGTCGCGAATTAACTGTTCCAGTATTGGAAACAATCCAGGTGCTTGTTTCCTGTGCGGCCACAAGGCCGTTGGGGGCGCAAGCGATGGGCGCGGGGGCCAGGAAAGTGGGCGGTGGATCCTTTCGAAGTGCGTTGGACATGGGATGTATCGTGCCCAGCCCGCGCCTTGGCGTCGTCTCGTCACCGTTTCGGTTCTTTTCAGTTTGTTTCGCGTTCCGCCGAATGCAACAGTGGCGAAACATATGCATCGCGGCTGCGACACAGGGGCAAAAAGCCTGGCAAATCGGGCTTGCGCGGGTTGCGCGCGCGGGGCTTATGGGCTGAAATCTCTCCAGGGGGCTTCAGCCCGAATTGAGTGGCAGCTGTGCGCTGCAGACTGGGGCGGACTGCCAGGTCCGCGTGGAGGCTCCCCAGGCCTGTTTCTGTTCTCACGAGGGAGGTTTCCATGACCAGCGTCGCCAAGATTCTTCAGTCCAAACCGGACACCACCGTGCACACCATTGCCCCCACGGCACTGGTGTTTGATGCGCTCAAGCTCATGGCCGACAAGGGCATCGGGGCCTTGCTGGTAACCGAGGGCGAGGCCATTGCGGGCATCTTCACGGAGCGGGACTACGCCCGCAAGATCGCCCTTATGGGGCGCACCTCGTCCGTCACGCAGGTGCGGGATGTGATGACCTCTGCCGTGCGTTTTGTGCGGCCCGACCAGACCAGCGAGCAGTGCATGCAGATCATGAGCACGGGCCGCCTGCGCCACCTGCCCGTGGTGGACAACGGCAAGCTCGTGGGCATGATCTCGATCGGTGACCTGGTCAAGGACATCATCTCCGAGCAGAAATTCATCATCGAGCAGTTGGAGCACTACATCACTGGAACGCATTAAGGGGGCAACCCCCTGAGGCGCTGCGCGCCTTCCCCCTTCTCTCGAATGGCTGCGCCATTCGGGAAGGGGGACGCCCCCGGCGCGGCGGGGCGGCCCTTGCGCGGGGACACTGGTCTGGGCTGCGCGCTTGCTACCGCTCTGACCTGATGTGGGCCATGGAAAAAGGGCTCTGACGATGTTGCGTTAGAGCCCTTTGTTTTGGATATCGGGCCGCCATCGACCCGTCCGTTCAAGCGGCTTTTTCGACGTGCCCTTGGCGCGTGTAGAGGAAGTCGATCACTGCCTTGCGGTAGTGCACGTACTGCGGGTCCTCGGCCAGCTCCACGCGTTTGCGGGGGCGGGCCAGGTTGACGGTCAGCACTTCGCCAATCGTGGCTGCGGGGCCGTTGGTCATCATCACGATCTTGTCGGACAGCAGCACGGCTTCGTCCACGTCGTGGGTCACCATGACCACGGTGCTCTGGGTGCGGGCCACGATCTCCAGCAACTCGTCCTGCAGCTTGGCGCGGGTCAGGGCGTCCAGGGCGCCGAAGGGCTCGTCCATCAGCAGCACCTGGGGTTCCATGGACAGGGCCCGGGCAATGCCCACGCGCTGCTTCATGCCGCCCGAGATTTCACCGGGGCGTTTTTGCCCCGCGTGGGTCAGGCCCACCAGCGCCAGTGCGGCGTCGGTGCGGGCCTTAAGCTGGGCCTTGGTTTCCTTGGCGCCAAACACGCGCTCCACGGCCAGATAGATGTTGTCGAAGCAGGTGAGCCAGGGCAGCAGCGAGTGGTTCTGGAACACCACGGCACGTTCAGGCCCTGGGCCCTTGATCTCCTTGTTGGCGCACAACAGCGCGCCGTTGGTGGGGGTGGTGAGGCCCGCGATCAGGTTCAAGAGCGTGGACTTTCCGCAGCCCGAGTGGCCGATCAGCGCCACGAACTCGCCCTTGGCGATGGTCAGGTTGATGTCACGCAATGCCGGGAACAGGCCCTTGGCGGTCTTGAAGGTCTGCTCAACGCCGTGGATCTCGATGAACTTGGTGCTCATGGAGGGGTGTGTGGATGCTGCCGTGGTGGTCGTGTTCATGCTTTCACCTCTTCAAAAGTAAATGCGGTGGCCAGCTTGATGAGTGCGAACTCCAGCACCAGCCCGACGATGCCGATCACGAAGATCGCGATGATGATGTTCTTGACGTTGAGGTTGTTCCACTCGTCCCACACCCAGAAGCCGATGCCCACGCCGCCGGTCAGCATCTCGGCCGCCACGATCACCAGCCACGCGGTGCCCACGGCCAGGCGCACGCCGGTCAGCATGTAGGGCAGCACGGCGGGGAAGAGGATCTTGGTGGCGATCTTCCACTCGCTCAGGTTCAGCACGCGGGCCACGTTCATGTAGTCCTGTGGCACGCGCTGCACGCCCACGGCGGTGTTGATGATCATGGGCCAGATGGAGCAGATGAAGATGGTCCAGATGGCGGCCGGGTTGGCACCCTTGAAGACCAAGAGGCCAATCGGCAGCCAGGCCAGCGGCGACACCGGGCGCAGCAGGCTGATGAGTGGGTTGAACATGCGCGACAGAAAGTGGAAGCGCCCGATCACGAAGCCCGCGGGGATGCCCACCAGCGCCGCCATGCCAAAGCCGATGGCCACGCGCTGCAGGCTCATCAGCACGTTCCAGCCCACGCCCTGGTCGTTGGGGCCGTTGCGATAGAAGGGGTTGCTGAACACTTCCAGCGCCTGTTGCCAGGTGTCTTTGGGGCTGGGGATGCTGCCGCCCGTGGTGGTGGAGACCACCGCCCACAGGCCGACGAGCAGGCCCAGGCCACACAGCGGCGGCAGCACGGCCAGCCAGAAGCTGCGTGAGAGTGCTGCCCAGTCCCGTGCTGCAGGGGCGGCAGGCACAGTCGTGGCCTTGGGTGCGGGCGCAGGATTCAAGGTTTTTTGGGCTCTTGCGCCTGTTGGTAAAGCGTTTGCAGCTACATTATTCATAGCATTCTGTACCGCCCCGGCGGGGGCAGCATCCAGGGGGGAGTGAAAAACGGCACTGACCATGGTGTTTCTCCTGTGAATCCTGTGAAGAGGCCGGGTGTGCAGGTCGGGTCAGAGTGGGGTGCCCGATCAGGCTTTGATCTTGAAGCTGTCGGCGTACTTGGCGGGGTCCTTGCCGTCCCACACCACACCGTCCACCAGTTTGTGGCTGCGCATGTCGCTCTTGGGCAGCGGTGTCTTCGATGCAGTGGCGGCCTGCTTGTAGACGTCGATGCGGTTCACGGCCTTGGCCACATTCAGGTAGTCGGGGTGGTCCTTCACCAAGCCCCAGCGCTTGTGCTGGGTGAGGAACCACATGCCGTCCGTGAGGTACGGGAAGTTCACCGTGCCTTCGTTGAAGAACTTCATGTGGTTGGGGTCGTCCCAGGTCTTGCCCATGCCGTCTTGATAGCGGCCCAGGATGCGCTGGTTGATGGCATCGACACCCGTGTTCACATAGGCCTTGCCGGCAATGGTCTCGGCCATCTTGTTCTTGTTGGCCAGGCCATCGTCGATCCACTTGCTGGCCTCGAGGATGGCGGCCGTCACGGCGCGGGCCGTGTTGGGGTACTTCTGCACGAATTCGGACGTGGTGCCCAGCACTTTTTCGGGGTGGTCCTTCCAGATGTCCTGCGTGGTGGTGGCGGTGATGCCGATGCCGTCCATGATGGCGCGGTGGTTCCAGGGCTCGCCCACGCAGAAACCGTCCATGTTGCCCACGCGCATGTTGGCCACCATCTGGGGTGGCGGCACGGTGATGACTTTGGCGTCCTTCATGGGGTTGATGCCATGTGCGGCCAGCCAGTAATACAGCCACATGGCGTGCGTGCCGGTGGGGAATGTCTGGGCGAAGGTGTATTCGCGCTTCTCGCTGGCCATGAGCTTGGCCAGGCCAGCGCCGTTGACGGCGCCTTTTTCGGCCAGCTTCTTGGACAGCGTGATGGCCTGGCCGTTGTGGTTCAGGTTCATCAGCACGGCCATGTCCTTCTTGGGGCCCGCCAGGCCCAGGTGCACGCCGTAGACCAGGCCATACAGAACGTGGGCAAAGTCGAGTTCGCCATTCACCAGCTTGTCGCGCACACCGGCCCACGATGCTTCCTTGGTGGGGATGATGGTCACGCCGTACTTCTTGTCGATGCCCAGCACCGAGGCCATCACCACGCTGGCGCAGTCGGTCAGCGGGATGAAGCCGATCTTCACTTCCTTCTTCTCGGGGGCGTCCGAGCCCTGGGCGTGCACCAGGGCGCGCAGGGCGGGGCTCACGCCCACGGCGCCCACGGTAGCGGCCTGCAGCACGGTGCGGCGGTTGAGGCTGGTTTTCAACAGATCGGTCATGGGGCGGTTCCTCGGTGCGTTAGAAAACAAAAAAGGCGTCCTCCCCTGGCCGGGTTGCATGCGCAAACGGGCTCGGAGAGGGACGCCTTTGTCCATGGCAAAGCCCATTGGGGGGCTTTGTGTCAGCACTGGCCCGCCATTGGGCCGGTGCTGTCAGGGTGGGACCTTCTTTGGTCTTGCCAGGGTTAATGCAAGCAGCGTGCCAGCCTGTGTTGCGCCAGTCTGGCGCTGCCATCACTATGCTTTTGATAGCTGCTTGGGCAAGATGGGCAGGCGGAAACGGCCTTTTTTGCTTGAAATGGCCAAGGCTGGTGCATGTGGGCCGGGCTGCACTGCATTTGTGCGGCGCACCATCTGGGAGAAGCTGGTGGATCTGGGCGCGGCCGAGGCCAGGGCAGCCGAGCAAGGGCCGCCCCGCAGCGAGGGCTGCGTCCCCCTTCCCGAATGGCGTAGACATTCGAGAGAAGGGGGAAGCGGCGCAGCCGCTCAGGGGGAAGTCACTTATTTATCCCAGCAGATCCATCACATCGAGCATGCGCTGCGCCACATCTGCCAGCTTGAGGCCTTTGTCCATCGCCGTCTTGCGCAGCTTCTCGTAGGCAGCCTGTTCGGTCAGGCCCTGGCGCTGCATCAGCAGGCCCTTGGCGCGGTCGATGGTCTTGCGGTCTTTGAGTTCGGTCTTGGCGTCGGCCAGCTCGGCGCGCAGGGCCTGCTCGTGCTGGAAGCGCGCCATGGCCACGTCCAGAATGGGGCGGATGCGCTGCGGCGCCAGGCCCGCCACGATGTAGGCCGACACACCCGCCGCCACCGCGTCCTTCACGTGCGAGGTGTCCTCGTCGTTGGTGAACATCACGATGGGGCGGCGCTCGTCGCGCGTGGCCATCACCACATGTTCGAGTGCGTCGCGCGCCTCGCTTTCGGCGTCCACGATGATCAGGTCGGGCTGCAGCTGGGCGATGCGCTCGCTCAGAAACACATCGGCGGGCAGCGTGGCCACCAGGTTGAAGTTGTTCTCCAGCAACCCGATGCGCAGCGCACGCGACCGCTCCGCCTGCAGGACGGCGTGTTCGTCGTGTGGGTCGGCAATCGCCAGATCCGGGGCGACCACCACGATGCGCAAGGCCTCATTCATAGACCCGAGCATAAGCAATTTTCACGCCGCAATTTGGTGCGCCGAAGCGGTGCATGGGGCGGCTTGGGCAGGGCGGGGGGGCTGTGAGCAGCCCCCGAACAGCGGCGGCACACCCTTGCGGGGCCTGAAAGTTGCTAATAAAGGACGCTGCGGGAGGGCATACCCGATAGCGCCTCCGGGTGGCCTCGCATATACATCCGGTCACTTCGACATTCAGATATGGAGTTTTTTGCATGAACAAGCACTTCAACCGGCGCCGCTTCTCGGCCAGCCTGGCCCTGACCGCAGTGGCGACTGCCGCACTCCTGACCGGATGCGGCAAGGTGCCGGACACCATCAAAATTGGTGTGGCGCAGCCCCTCTCTGGCCCGCTGGGCGCCCTGGGGCAGGACCTGCTCAACGGCGTGACCCTGGCGGTGGACGAACTCAACAAGTCCGGCTACACGGTGGATGGCAAGCGCGTGACGCTGGAGGTGGTGTCGGTGGATGACAAGGCCGACGCCGCCACCGGCAAGGCCGTGGCCCAGCAACTGGTGGATGCAGGCGTGGTGGCCGTGATCGGGCACCTGAACTCGGGCGTGAGCATCGAGACCGCGCCCATCTACGCGGCCAAGGACATCGCGCAGATCGCCATCTCCACCAACCCCAAGTTCACACAGCTCGGGTTCCCCACCACTTTCCGCATGGTGGCCAACGACACCCTGCAGGCCCGCGCCATCGGCTCGTTTGCCGCCACGCAGCTGGGCGCTGCACGTTATGCGGCGCTGGACGACGGCACCCCCTACGGCAAGGGCCTGGCCGACGGCGCTGCCGAGCAGCTCAAGGCCGAGAAGAAAGAAGTGGTGGTGCGCAAGTCGTTCGATGACAAGACCGTGGCGTTTGACGAGCTGGCCGGCGAACTCAAGGCCGCCAAGGTGGAGGTGATTGTCTCCACGCTGAACGACTTTCAGGCCCTGGCCCTGCTCGAAGCCCTGCGCAAGGTGGACCACACCAAGGTC
This sequence comes from Acidovorax sp. GW101-11A03, assembly GCF_059424825.1. Lineage (NCBI taxonomy): Bacteria > Pseudomonadati > Pseudomonadota > Betaproteobacteria > Burkholderiales > Comamonadaceae > Acidovorax > Acidovorax sp. GW101-11A03. Next base: position 61,156 of record NZ_JBWKZU010000013.1, read on the forward strand.
AGCCTGCTCGGTGGCGACACCATCAAGACCACCGACATGACCAAGGGCGCGGGCATCGTACAGGGCATCTACGCCACCTCGCCCGTGCTGGAGGCCAAGGAGTTCGCCACCGGCAAGCCCTTCCTGGAGAAATACATCGCCGCCTACAAGAAGCCCCCGGCCTACGGCGGCCACTACAGCTACGACAGCACCTACGTCCTCTCGGCTGCTATCCAGAAGGCCAAGTCGGCCGCCCCCAAGGACATCACCAAGGCCATGCACAGCATCAACGGCTACGCGCCCGTGATCGGCACCATGACCTGGGACGACAAGGGCGAGCAGCGCTACGGCGCTGTGGGCGTGTATGAACTGCGGGCGGGCAGCTGGGAGCTGCGCATGCGGTCGGACCGCTGGTAGGCAAGCCGCCGGGTCGTCTGGCCCCCTTCATCCGCGCAACCCCTGCTGGTAACTGCCCGCAGGGGTTTTTCCATCCGGCTTGGCAGGGGGCTGGGTTTTACACTCGGGGCATGAGTTTGCTGATCCTCGGTATCGAATCTTCCTGCGACGAAACGGGCGTGGCATTGGTCCGTTCTACGGGCGATGCCGCCATCCCCACCTTGTTGTCCCATGCCCTGCACAGCCAGATCGAGATGCACCAGGCCTATGGCGGCGTGGTGCCCGAGCTGGCCAGCCGCGACCATATCCGCCGGGTGCTGCCGCTGGCCACGCAGGTTTTGGCTGAGTCCGGCCAGACGCTGGCGGACGTGGACGTGGTGGCCTACACGCGCGGGCCGGGCCTGGCGGGTGCGCTGCTGGTGGGGGCGGGCGTGGCTTGCGCGCTGGGTGCTGCGCTGAACAAGCCGGTGCTGGGCGTGCACCACCTGGAGGGGCATTTGCTGTCACCCTTCCTGAGCGCCGATCCGCCCGAGTTCCCCTTTGTGGCCCTGCTCGTCTCGGGCGGCCACACCCAGCTGATGCGTGTGGATGGGGTGGGCCGCTATGAGATCCTGGGCGAGACGATCGATGATGCGGCGGGCGAGGCGTTCGACAAGTCCGCCAAGCTCATGGGCCTGGGCTATCCTGGTGGCCCTGCGCTGTCGCGCTTGGCTGAGCAGGGCGATGCCACGGCCTTCAAGCTGCCACGGCCTTTGCTGCACAGCGGTGATCTGGATTTTTCGTTTGCCGGGCTCAAGACGGCCGTGCTCACGCAGGCCAAGAAGCTGGGCGAAGAACTGGAAGTGCGCAAGGCCGACCTGGCCGCCAGTACCGAGGCCGCGATTGTCGAGGTGCTGGTCAAAAAGACACTGGCCGCGCTCAAGCAGACCGGCCTGAAGCGTGTGGTCGTGGCCGGGGGCGTAGGAGCCAACCGGCACCTGCGCGCCCAGCTCAACGCCGCCTGCGCCGCTGCCAAGGTGCGTGTGCATTACCCCGAGCTGCACCTGTGCACCGACAACGGCGCCATGATCGCCATGGCGGCGGCCATGCGGTTGCAGGCGGGGCAGCAGCAGGCCAACAGCGACTATGCGTTTGACGTGAAACCGCGCTGGCCGCTGGATGCGATCACGGTTTGATTTTTGAATAAAAAAAGGCCGCTACCGCCCGTCCAGCAAGCGGTAGTAGCTATATTTTTTGATATTCAAAAGGGGTAGTGGCGGGGTGTGGTCTGCACCGTCACCCAGCGCAGTTCGGTGAATTCGCGCACCCCGGCCATGCCGCCAAAACGGCCGTAGCCCGAGCTCTTCACGCCGCCAAACGGCATCTGGCCTTCGTCGTGCACCGTGGGGCCATTCACGTGGCAGATGCCCGACTCGATGCGCGCCGCCACGTTCCAGGCCCTGGCCACGTCGCGGCTGAACACAGCGGACGACAGGCCGAACTCGTTGTCGTTGGCGCAGGCAACGGCTTCCTCGACACCGTTCACGCGCACCACGGGCTTGACGGGGCCGAACGACTCTTCGCGGTAGATGTCCATCTCGGCCGTCACATGGTCGAGCACGGTGGCCTGCATCAGCGTGCTGTCGCTCTTGCCGCCACACACCAGCTTGGCGCCCTTGGCCAGTGCGTCGTCGATGAGGGCGTTGCAGCGCTGCACCGTGGTCATGTCCACCACCGAGCCCAGCACCACCGGGCCCTTGCGCGGGTCGCCCAGCGGCAGGGCCTTGGCGCGCTCGCCCAGCTTGGCCACAAACTGGTCGGCCACCGCGTTGTCCACGATGATGCGTTCGGTGGACATGCAGATCTGGCCCGAGTTGGCGAACGCGCCAAACACGGTGCCCGCCACGGCGGCGTCGATGTCTGCGTCGTCCAGCACCAGCAGCGGGGCCTTGCCGCCCAGCTCCAGCACCACGGGCTTGAGGTACTTGGCGCAGGTCTGCGCAATGATGCGGCCCACCTTGGTGGAGCCGGTGAAGTTGATGCGGCGCACCGCCGGGTGGGCCACGATGGCCTCGACCACGGCGCCTGCATCCGCCGGTGCGTTGGTCACAAAGTTCACCACACCGGCAGGCAAACCGGCCTCCTGCAGCGCTTCGATGATGAGGCCATGCGTGGCGGGGCACAGCTCCGACCCTTTGAGGATCACCGTGTTGCCGCAGGCCAGCGGCGTGGCAATGGCGCGCACGCCCAGGATGACGGGTGCGTTCCACGGTGCTATGCCCAGCACCACACCCGCCGCCTGGCGAACACCCATGGCCAGGCTGCCGGGCACGTCGGACGGAATCACTTCGCCTGCAATCTGCGTGGTCAGGGCGGCGGCTTCTTGCAGCAGGCCGGCAGCCAGGTGCACGTTGAAACCGGCCCACATGCCCGAGGCGCCGGTCTCGGCCGCCATGGCCACGGCAAAGTCGGCCGTGCGGGCCTCCAGCGCGTGTGCGGCCTTGAGCAGCAGCGCGCGGCGCGCGTTGGGGCCCAGGGCGGACCAGGCCGGGAAGGCCTTGGCGGCTGCGTCGGCGGCGGCCTTGGCATCGGCCACGCTGGCAGCGGGGGCCGTGGTGGCGACCGATCCGTCGAGCGGGTTGCGGCGCTCAAACGTGGCACCGCCAGTGGCCTGCACGCGCTCGCCGTTGATCAGCATGGAAATGGCAGTCATGGAATCAATCTCCTGGAGGGCAAAAAAGAAAATAAAAGCAATCGAAATGATGGGATGCGATAGCGCCGCACGGTTTTCGCAATGACCTATGGTCCGCGAAACCGGCGGTGCCGAGGCCAGTGCCCCCGCGCAAGGGCCGCCCCGCCGCGCTGGAGGCGTTCCCCTCCCGAAGGAGAGGGGGAAGGCGCGAAGCGACTCAGGGGGTGCTTCATAGACTTCAGGCGACGCCGAGGTAGGCCTGTCGCACTACATCGGACTGCAGCAGGTCAGCGGCCGCGCCAGACGCCACGATGCGCCCGCGCTCCAGTACATAGCCGCGCTGCGCGATCTGCAGCGCCTTGCGCACGTTCTGTTCGACCATCAGCACCGTCACGCCCTGTGCCGCAATGCGCTGCACGATGGCCAGCAGCTCATCGACCATGCGCGGAGCCAGGCCCAGCGAGGGTTCGTCCAGCATCAGCAGGCGCGGGCCGCTCATCATGGCGCGGGCCACGGCCACCATCTGCTGCTCGCCGCCGCTCATGGTGCCGGCGAGCTGCGTGGCCCGTTCCTTGAGGCGCGGGAAGTCTTCGAAGGCCTGGGCCAGCCGGTCGGCGCGGGTGCGTGATGGCACCAGCCAGCCGCCCAGCTCCAGGTTCTCGGTCACCGTCATCTGCGGGAACAGCTGGCGGCCCTCGGCCACCAGGGCCAGGCCGCGCTGCACGCAGGCCGTAGCGTTCATGGCGGGCAGGTCGTTGCCGTCCAGCGCGACGGTGCCCGTGCGCGGTAAAAGCCCGGCCAGGGCCTTGAGCAGCGTGGTCTTGCCCGCACCGTTGGGGCCGACGATCACGGTGATGCCGGGTGCTGCCTGCAGCGACAGGCCCTGCAGCACCTGAAAGCCGTGGTAGCCCGTGGTCAGGTTCTGCACGGTGAGGTGTGCGCCGCTCATGCCGTGGCTCCTTGTTCTTTGCCACTGGCCATTTCGTCACCCAGATAGGCCTCGATCACCTGCGGGTCGCGCACCACCTCGGCGGGCGTGCCGTCGGCAATCTTGCTGCCCTGGTGCAGCACCAGCACGCGCTCTACGTACTTGAGCAGCGTGGTCACCGCGTGCTCGATCCACACCACCGTCAGACCCCAGTCGTCGCGCAGGCGGCGGATGCGCTGGGCCATGGCGTCCACCTCGGCCTCTGTCAGGCCCGCAGCCACCTCGTCGAGCAGCAGCAGGCGCGGGCGTGTGCCCAGGGCCATGCCAATCTCCAGCAGGCGCTGCTGCGAAGGCGTCACGTCCGCAGCCGGGCGGTCGGCCAGATGGGCCAGGCCCAGCATGGCCAGGATCTCGCCTTCGCTGCGCAGGCCCTCGGGCCCCTGGCGGTGGCGGCCTGCGAACTGCATGCCAAAGCGCACGTTGTCGCGCACCGTCATGTCGGGGAACACGCGCGGCGTCTGGAAGGTGCGCGCAATGCCGTGGGCGGCGTAGTGGTGCGGGCCCTTGCCGGTGAGGTTGTCGGTGCCGCTGTGCAACGTGCCCGATGTGGGCGGCTGCACGCCCGAGATGGCGTTGAAGAATGTGGTCTTGCCCGCACCGTTGGGGCCGATGATGCCGATGAGCTCACCCGTGTGCAGCGTGGCGCTCACGCCGTCCACGGCAGTCAGGCCGCCAAAGCGCACGGTCACGGCGTCGATGGTCAACAGGGCTTCAGCCATGGTGTGCCTCCACCGCAGGTTTGCGCCGTTGCCACAGGGTGGCCAGGCCATTGGGCAGGTACATCACGCACAAAATCAGCAGCAGGCCCAGCACCATCATGTAGCCGTAGGGCAGCTGCAGGCGCAGCGTTTCGGCCAGCAGGCTGAACACGATGGCCGCCAGGATGGGGCCGCCCAGGCTGGTTGCGCCGCCGATCAGCGCGATCAGCACAGTCTGGAAGCCGATGAAGGGGCTGAAAACCGCTGCGGGCTCGATGTACGTCCAGCGCACGGCCATGGCCGCGCCCACGGCGCCCGCAAAGGCGGCGGTGATGCCAAAGCCCGCGATCTTGGCCAGGCGCGTGTCCACGCCCAGCGTCTGGGCGCGCTGCTCGTCGGCGCCGATCCCTGCCAGTGCGAGGCCAAACCGGCTACGCTGGATGGCAATGGCGGTGGCGATGGCACCTGCCGCAATCACCAGCACCGTCAGGTACACCGTCTCGTTGCTGGGCACCACCGTGAGCACGCGGCCCACGGTGCCGGACACCTGCTTTTCCACAAAAGTCACCGCGTGGCGGATCAGCTCGGTCATGCCGAAAGTGAGCACCGCAAAGTAGGTGCCGCGCAGGTGCAGCACGGCCGCACCCATCACCACGGCCACCACGGTGGCGATCAGAGCGCCGGCCAGGATGGCCAGGGGCCAGGGCAACACTGCCAGCAGGGTGGCGCTGGTGTAGGCGCCGATACCAAAGAAGGCCGAGGTAGCCAGCGAGAGGTAGCGCGTGGCACCGCAGAACAACGACCAGCTGGTGGCCAGCGCGATGTACATCAGGCAGCTGAGCAGCACTGAGGCCGCGAACTCGGACACCAGCCAGGGCAGGGTGCCGACCACGGCCACGCCCACTGCGAGCGCAAGCCAGGGCTTGTTGGAAGGGAGGAGTTTCATTTCTTGCTAAACAAACCGTTGGGGCGCCAGATCAGCACGCCGATGAACACTGCATAGCTCAGCAGCATCTTGAGAGACGGGCTGCTGAAGTGCATGCCCAGCGCCTCGACCACGCCGAGCAGCAAGCCACCGGCCAGACTGCCCGCCAGGCTGCCGAAGCCGCCCAGCGTGATGACGATCAGCGCGGTGACGGTGTAGGGCTCGCCCATCGACGGCGAAATCTCATACGTCATCGACAGCAACGCCCCCGCCACGCCCGAGAGGCCCAGGCCAATGCCGAACATCATCGGGTGCAGCCGCCGCGTGTTGATGCCCACCAGCTGCGCGCCCGTGGGCGACTGCATCAGCGCCCGCACGGCCTTGCCCAGCAGCGTGAGCTTGAGCAGCGCGATCAGCCCCGCCGACAACGCCAGCGCAACGCCGAACAGCACCAGCTTGTTCTCGGTGAAGCGCATACCCGCGATCTGCACCGGGTCGGCCAGGTACTCGTACCCGCGCAGATCGCCGCCCCAGATCAGCAGGGCGGTGTTCTGCACCAGGAACATGAGGCCAAAGCCCACCATCAGGCTGCGGGCCTCGAACACGTCCACGTTGGGCGCGCGCGCCGCCAGGCGCTTGAAGCACAGCGCGTGCACCACCACCCCCAGCACAAACAATGCGATGAAAGCCAGCGGCATGAGCAGCAGCGGCGAGATGCCTGTGGCCGTGTGCGCCCACCAGGTCAGGAAGGCGCCGAGCATCAGAAACTCGCCATGCGAGATGTTCATGATGCGCATCAGCCCGTACTGCAGATTCAGGCCCATGGCCACCAGCGCGTAGATGCCGCCGGTAATGAGGCCACTGGCGACCAGTTCGGCCCAGGAAGTCAAAGACACAGTGTTACTTCCACGCAGGTTTGTTAGTGTTCAACTGTGCGGTGGCGCGGTCCTTGGGCCAGACGACTTCAAAGTCGCTGCCCTGCCACTGGCTCACGGTGCCGGGGATGGAGGCGTTCTCGCTGCCCGCAAAGCGGATGCCGCCCAGGATGGTCTGGAACTCGTTCTTGGCGATGTGCTCGCGCAGCGCCTTGCGGTCCAGGCCCGCCTTTTCCACCGCCTGCTGCAGGATCTGCAGGCCCGCCCAGGCGTGGCCGCTGGCCCAGCGGTCGGGCTCCTTGTTGAACTTCTTCACGTGGGCATCGAAGTAGGCCTTGGCCTCGGGACTGGTCTTCACGCTCCACGAGCCCATGCCGATCACGCCCTCGGTGTTGGCGGCCATCACGTTCTTGTAGAGCTGGAAGGCCGTGCCCACCGAGGCGTAGAAGAACTTGGGGTTCAGGCCCACCTCGCGCGCCTGGCGGCTGGCCAGGATGGTGTCGGGCGGGTAGGTGATGCCGATGAAGGCGTCGGGGTTCAGGTCTTTGATGCCGCGCAGCACGGGGGCCAGGTCCTTCACGCCCAGCGGGTAGCTCTTGCGCTCCACCACCTGGATGCTGGTCTTCTTGAGCGCATTGTTCAGCGCGGCGAAGTTCTCCAGGCCAAACAGGTCGTCCATGTAGACGATGGCAATGGTCTTGACGTTGTTGGCCACCAGCATGTCCACCAGCGCGCCCATCATCTTGTCGGGCTGCTGCAGCAGCGAGAAGAAGTAAGGCAGGTTCATGTCGATCAGCTTGCGCGACAGCGCCGTGGGCGCCAGCAGCGGGTAGCCAAAGCGGTTGGCCAGCGGCGCGATGGCGAAGTTGGCACCCGAACCCCAGGGCGGCAGGATCAGGTCCACCTTGTCACTGCCCATCAGCTTTTCGTAGGTGCGCACGCAGGTTTCGGTCTCGCTGCGGTCGTCGTAGCCGATGAGTTCGATGGGGCGCTTGGTGCCCTTCACGCTCAGGCCGCCCGCCGCGTTCACCTGCTCGGCCCACAGCAGGTAGTTGGGCTCCTGGCTCACCTGCGCGCCGGCCGCCCAGGGGCCCGTGCGGGCAATGGCATAACCGATGCGCACGGGTGCCGCGCTGCTGCCCTGGGCCCACAGCTGGGGGGCCACGGCCAGGGTGCCGACCGTGGCGGCGGCGCCTTTGATCCACTGGCGCTTGGAGGGTTGGTGTGCTGTCATTGTGTGTCTCCTCGGATGGGGCCTGCGTGGTGCACGCCGTGCCGGGAATCGTAGGCAGACGCGTTCGTGCGCGCTGCGCTCAGCGTGCACAAAACGCTTGCCTCAGCGTGCAGGCGGCAGCGGGTTTACCCGGATTTCCCTCGGTGGCACGGGGTAACGGGGCGCCGGATAATTCAAGGGCATAACGTTCCGGTTTGCGCCCAACCGCCTGGAGACACCATGGCCCAATCATTGACCGAGGTATCCACCGACGCCGTGCCCGCGCGCGACCGCCTGCACCTGTGGGGCGATGCCGTGTGGCGCCTCATTGGCGGGCTGGAGTCTGATGCGTTTGGTGACGATGCCTTTGCGGGCCATATCACCTCGGGCCAGGCAGGCTATGTGAACCTGTGCCAGCTGGACGTGAGCCGCCACCGCGTGGTGCGCACCCCCAGCCTCATCCGGGGCAGCGACCGGGCCTACATCAAGGTGGTGGCCCAGCTCGAAGGGCGCGCGTGCTTTGAGCAGAACGGCCGCCAGGTATGGTTGTCGCCGGGTGAGTGGAGTGTGTACGACACCACACGCGCCTACGCCGTGAGCAACCCCGAGGCCGTGCGGCAGATGGTGCTGATGATCCCCAAGGAGCAACTGCCCGAGCGCAAGCTCAAGCTGGACGACCTGATGGTGCAGCGCTTTTCGGGCACCACGGGCGTGTCGCGCCTCGCGTGGGACACCATGCGCGCTGCGTTTGCCGAGCTGCCCACCATGTCTGACGCGGCCGCCGATGGCGTGGCCGATGTGATCACGCACCTAGTGCAGCTGTCGCTGCTGGAGCGCAATGGCCAGCAAAGCCTGTTGTCGCAGCGCGAGGCGCTGCGCGACCGCATCAGCCAGTACATCGACCGCCACCTGGGCGACCCCGACCTCACCATCGACCGCATGGCCCAGGCGCTCAACTGCAGCAAGCGGCACCTGTACAACGCGGTGGCCGACGACGAGGAAACCCTGGCCGCCATGATCCAGCGCCGCCGCCTGGAGGCCTGCCTGCGCGACCTGCGCCATCCGGCGCATGCGCAGCGCTCGGTCACCGACATTGCGCTGTCCTGGGGCTTCAGCAACAGCGCGCATTTCAGCCGGGCGTTCCGCGCGCATGTGGGCTGCAGCCCCAGCGAGTACCGGGCCCGGGCCGTTGCGCCGGTCGTGCTGCTGCGGGGCGAGTTGCTGCACGCCCACTGACTTCCCTGCCAGCCTGTCGGTTCGCTGTGCCGGGCCGCCCGGCATGCCGTGCCGCGTCAGGCACCAGTCCAGCACCGGCTTTGCATCAATTCTTTACCTGGGCTTGACCCAGTGGGTACCTGGTGACCGCAATCGCTGCCCACAATGGAGTTTTCCCTTGTGTAGCGATTGCCCATGCGTTGTTTCCCCCTGGCCTCAAAAAGCGCACCCACCGCCCGCGCAATGCCCACCCTGCACGCTGTGCCCTGGAGGCGTGCGGCGTTGACCTGGTGTGTGCTGGCCGTCACGGGGTGCGCAAGCCTTGCACCAACAGAAGGTACCTTGCCCGAGGTGGCCGTACCGGCGGCCTGGTCCGCAGGGGGCGGCGGTACTGCGCAAGGCGCGGCAGCCACATCGCTGGCCCAGTGGTGGCGGCGGTTTGACGATGCTGTGCTCACCACGCTGGTCGAGCAAGCCGTGCGCGCCAATACCAGCGTGCGCACTGCCCAGGCCGCGTTGCAGCAAGCACGTGCCCAGGTGGATGTGCAGTCGGCCGGGCTGCTGCCTAGCGTGGGCGCGTCGGCCTCGGCGCAGCGCAGCCGGGCCAGCAACAGCACGGGCAACACCTTCCAGGCCGGTTTTGATGCGAGCTGGGAACCCGATGTGTTTGGTCGCGTGCGCAGCGGTGTGAACGCCAGCGAGGCCGATGCGCGCGCGGCAGAGGCCAGCCTGGCCGACGTGCAGGTGTCGCTGGCGGCCGAGGTGGCCGTCAACTACATCGAGATGCGCGGGCTGCAGCAGCGCCTGGCCATTGCGCGCAGCAACCTGGCCAGCCAGCAGGAGACCTTGCAGATCACCCAGTGGCGCCTGCAGGCCGGGCTCACCACCTCGCTCGTCACCGAGCAGGCCCGTGCAGCGGCCGAGCAGACCGCCGCGCAGATTCCCAGCCTGGAAGCCAGCCTGGCTCAGTCGCGCTACAGCCTGGCCGTGCTGACAGGCCAGGTGCCCGGCGCGCTCGACGCTACCCTGGCCGCCAATGCCCCCATGCCTCAGCCGACCGCAGAGCTGGCCCTGACAATCCCGGCCGAGACCTTGCGCCAACGCCCCGATGTGCGTGCGGCCGAGCAGCGCATTGCCGCCGCCCTGGCGCGCGTTTCGCAGGCCGATGCGGCGCGCTACCCCAGCTTCTCCCTCGGTGGCTCGTTGGGCCTGCGCGCCCTCACGCTGGGTGCGTTGTCGGGCGGCAGTGCCGTGACCAGTGCCTTGCTGGGCAGCGTGTCCATCCCGCTGCTGGACGGGGGCGCCGCCCGCGCGCAGGTGCGTGTGCAGTCTGCCGCGCTGGAGCAGGCCCGCGTAGCCTACGAAGCCACCGTGCTCACGGCGCTGCAGGATGTGGAGAACGCGCTGGTGGCCCTGCGTGGCGACCGCGAAAAGTTGGAGCGACTGACGGCCGCCGCAGACGCTGCCCGCAACGCCGCCCTGCTGGCGCAGCAGCGCTACAGCAGCGGGCTCATCGACTTTCAGGCGGTGCTGGAGACGCAGCGCACGCTGCTGTCCACGCAAGAGAGTGTGGCCACCACCACCGCTGCTGTCGCGGCAGACCATGTGCGCCTCTACAAGGCGCTGGGCGGTGGCTGGGCGGTAGCCGAATGAACAGCTGACAAGCCCTTCCACACGCCCACCTCATTGCCTGCCAGCCCCCTTTTTCTGATTCACGTCCCATGCCAAAAACCGACACTTCCGCTTCTTCTGCAACCGCCAAAGACGCCCCCTCCGACCTGAGCGCCTTGTTGGGCGCTGACCGGCCCCGCCGCTGGTGGCAGCGCACCACCATGTGGCTGGGGGTGGCCGCGCTCGTGGTGGTGGGCGGCGGCTTGTACACCTGGCAATCGCGCCAGAGCGCCAGCACCGCACCCACCTATGTCACCGAAGAACTGCGCCGGGGCAACCTCACACTCACCGTGTCGGCCAACGGCACGCTGCAGCCCACGCGCTCTGTCACCATTGGCAGCGAGCTGTCGGGCACCGTGCGCAACGTACTGGTGGATGTGAACGACAAGGTCAAGAAGGGACAGCTGCTGGTGGAGCTGGACACCGCCAAGCTCGAATCGCAGGTGCTGCGCTCGCGCGCCTCGCTGGCATCGGCGCAGGCCCGCCTGGCCCAGGCCGTGGCCACCACCAAGGAGGCCATTGCCAACCTGGGCCGACTGGAAGAAGTGGCGCGCCTTTCCGGCGGCAAGGTGCCCTCGGCCTCCGAGCTGGACGCAGGCCGCGCCACGCTGGACCGCGCCCGCGCCGACGAAACCAGCGCCCGCGCCACGGTAGAGGACGCACGCGCCGCGCTGTCCACCGACGAGACCAACCTGTCCAAGGCCTCCATCCGCTCGCCCATCGACGGCGTGGTGCTGACACGCACGGTGGAGCCCGGCAACGCGGTGGCCGCATCGCTGCAGGCCGTGACGCTGTTCACCGTGGCCGAAGACCTCACGCGGCTGCGGCTGGATGTGAGCGTGGACGAAGCCGATGTGGGCTCGGTCAAGGTGGGTCAGGACGCGAGCTTCACGGTCAGCGCCTACCCCTCGCGCCGCTACCCGGCCCAGGTCACGCGCGTGTCGTTCGGCTCGACCAAGACGGACAACGTGGTCACCTACATCACCTGGCTGGAGGTGAACAACAGCGACATGAGCCTGCGCCCGGGCATGACGGCGGCGGCCACCATTACGTCCACCGAGCGCAAGGATGTGCTGCTGGTGCCCAACACGGCGCTGCGCTTCACGCCCGCACAGTCTGCTGGGGCCGATGCGAAGCCTGGGCCAGGCGGCGCCAAGCCCGGCGCATCGGGCAGCGGCAGTGGTGGCGGCATCATGTCGCAGCTCATGCCGCGGATGCCACGGTCTGGCTCGGGCCCACGCAAACCGGGGGCGGGGGGCGAGGCAGGCGATGGTGCGGGCAAGACGCGGCAGGTGTGGGTGCTGCAGGACGGCACCGCCAAGCCCATCACCGTGCAGGTGGGCATCAGCGATGGCCGCCATACCGAGGTCACGGGCGAGGGCCTCACGCCCGGCATGGCCGTGATCACCGATCAGCGCGCGGCAGGGGCCAAGCCATGAGCGTGGCGGGTGACACCCCCCTCATCCGCCTGCGCGGCGTGACCAAGGTCTATGGCGAAGGGGCGCTGGCCTTTCAGGCGCTCAAGGGCGTTCATCTCGACATTGCACAGGGCGACTTTGTGGCCATCATGGGCCCCAGCGGCTCGGGCAAGTCCACGGCCATGAACACGCTGGGCTGCCTGGACCGGCCCACCACGGGCGAATACCTGTTCAAGGGCGTGCATGTGGAGTCGCTCTCGCGAGACGAGCGGGCACGGCTGCGGCGGCGCTACTTTGGCTTTGTGTTCCAGGGCTTCAACCTGCTGGCGCGCACCTCGGCGCAAGAGAATGTGGAGCTGCCCCTGCTGTACCGGGGCGAATCCGCCGCGGCGCGCCATGCGGCGGCCGCGCGTGCGCTGGATGCGGTCGGCCTCAAGGGCTGGGAACACCACACGCCCGCCGAGCTGTCGGGCGGGCAGCAGCAGCGCGTGGCCATTGCGCGCGCCATCGTCACCGAGCCCGATGTGCTGCTGGCCGACGAGCCCACCGGCAACCTCGACACCCAGCGCAGCTACGAGATCATGGAACTGCTCTGGCGCCTGAACGCCGACCACGGCATCACCGTGCTGATGGTCACGCACGAGCCCGACATGGCGCAGTACGCGCGGCGCATCGTGCGGTTTGTGGATGGCGTGGTGGACCGCGATGCGGCCAACCCACACCCCAAGGGCCTGGACGCTGATGCGGCATCGGCCCAGCTGGCGGTGGCCGGTTCGGATGCGGGAGGCCACTGATGTTGCTCAACACCCTGCTGCTGGCGCTGCGCTCCATCCGGCGCAATCTCATGCGCTCCTTCCTCACCATCCTGGGCATCGTGATCGGCGTGAGCGCGGTGATCACCATGGTCACGCTGGGCAACGGCGCCACGCTGGCCATCCAGAACCAGATCTCGGGCCTGGGCACCAACCTGCTGCAGGTGCGCCCCGGCCAACGCATGGGGCCCGGCGGTGGCACCGGCGCCCCGGCCTTCAAGGACACCGATGCCGACATGATCGCGCAGCAGATCGGCGGCATCCTGGCCGTGGCGCCCGAGGCGCGCGCCGCCGCCACGGCGGTGGTGGGTGGGCGCAACTGGACGACCAGCGTGATCGGCAGCACCAACGCCTGGCTGGAGACCGGCAACTGGACGGTGCGCACGGGCCGCGTCTTTACCGACGCCGAATTGCGCGCGGGTGCCGCCGTGTGCCTGATCGGCGAGACCGTGCGGCGTGAACTGTTTGGCACGGCCGATGCCGTGGGCGGCCAGCTGCGGGTGAAGGCGTTTTCGTGCGAGGTGGTGGGCGTGCTGGCGTCCAAAGGGCAGGGTGCGTTTGGCAATGACCAGGACGACACCGTGTTGGTGCCGCTGCGCACGCTGCAGCGCCGCGTGACGGGCAACACGCGGGTGAACACGCTGCTGGTGTCCATGAAGGACAGCAGCGACCCCGAGCGTGTGAAGGCTAGCCTCACGCAACTGCTGCGCGAGCTGCGCAAGCTGTCGGACTCGGACGATGACAACTTCAACGTGCTCGACACCAAGCAGCTGGCCGACACGCTCTCGGGCACCACCAAGGTTCTGACCACGCTTCTGGGCGCGGTGGCGGCCGTGAGCCTGCTGGTGGGCGGCATCGGCATCATGAACATCATGCTGGTGAGCGTGACCGAACGCACGCGCGAGATCGGTCTGCGCCTGGCCATTGGCGCGCTGGAGCGCGAGGTGCTGCTGCAGTTCCTGATCGAGGCCGTGGTGCTGGCCGCGTTGGGCGGGCTCATCGGCATCGTGCTGGCCACGGGTGCTTCGCTCGCGCTGTCGGGGCTGATGGGTGTGCCCTACCTCTTCAACCCCGGCGTGAACCTGCTGTCGTTTGTGTTCTCGGCAGGGATCGGTGTGGTGTTTGGCTACTTCCCGGCGCGGCGTGCGGCGCGCATGGACCCCATCGATGCGCTGCGGCACGAGTGAGTAGCGGGTGCATGCACAACGATCCGATTTTTCAATAAAAAGTGCCCGTACCGCCTGCGGTGCGGGCACTTATAGCTATCAATTCAGTAGTGTTTAGTGGATGGTGAGCGTGGTGGCCTTGCTGGCGGGTTCCACCTTGGCCAGGGTCAGCGTCAACACGCCGTTTTCCAGCTTGGCGCTGCTGTTGGCTGCATCAATGTCGGCCGCCAGCTCCCAGGCGCGCTGCACCTGGCGCGGGGCGCCTTCCACGCTCTGCAGACGCACCACATTGCCTTCAATGCTGATCTGCAGCTGCTCACGAGCCAGGCCCGGCACATCCAACTGCAGCGTGGTGGCCTTGTCGTCCTGCGTCACGGTGCAGCCAGCAGAGCGGGCTGCGGTGGGCTCTGCCAGCGCGCCCATCAGAAAACGCTGCAGCGCGAGGTCGGCGGAGCGGGGGGCCTGGGCGTAGGCGGCGCGGCGGATCACAGGGGCGAAGATCATGGGTAACTCCTATAAACTGCGCGGCTCTCGACGTGGTCGCCGCATGCCAAGGAGTTGTGTACGCCCGCGTCGCTTTTCAAGGGAAAAAGTGGCATGAATAAATTGCAAGCCGTGGGCTTGAAATCGGGCGCAGCAGCATTACGTCACACCGTTTGGGCCGCTGCGGTGGCGTTGGCGGGCGCCATGGCCCCCGTGTCCGCCAGCTGGGCGCAGGCCCCGGCGCCCGCTGCGGCTGCAGCCCAGGCCAAGCCCGTCAAGGTGGCGCTCATCGAAAGCCTGTCGGGAGCGTTCTCCAACACCGGCGAGGCGGTGTACCGCAATGTGTACTGGGCCATGGAGCGCGTGAACGCGCGCGGTGGCGTGCAACTGCCCGCCAGCAGCGGCGGCCCCCGCCCCCTGACCCTGGAGCGCTATGACAGCAAGGGCCAGAACGAAGAGGCGCTGTCGGCCTTGCGCGCCGCCATTGACGATGGCGCGCAAGTCATCCTGCAGGGCAATTCGTCGGCCACGGCAGCGGTGCTGATCGAGGCCATCAACAAGCACAACGAGCGCGAGCCGAACAAGCGCGTGCTGTTCCTCAACTACTCGGCGGTGGACCCCATCCTCACCAACGAGAAATGCAGCTTCTGGCACTTTCGTTTTGACGCCCATGCCGACATGCGCATGGCGGCGCTGATGGACGTGATGCGCGAGGACAAAAGCCTCAAGAGCGTGTACCTCATTGGTCAGGATTACAGCTTCGGCCAGGCCGTGCTGCGCGAGGCCAAGAAGCAGCTGGCCGCGCAGCGCCCCGACGTGGCCGTGGTGGGCGAAGAGTTGCACCCCATCGGCCGCATCAAGGACTTCGCGCCCTACGCCGTGAAGATCAAGACCAGCGGCGCCCAGGCGGTGGTCACGGGCAACTGGGGCAACGACCTGACCCTGCTGGTCAAGGCAGCGCGCGAGGTGGGCTACGAAGGCAGCTTCTACACCTTCTACGGCAATGCACTCGGCGCGCCCGCCGCCATCGGCGACGCGGGCATCGGCAAGGTGGTGGCCGTGGCCGACTGGCTGCCCAATGTGCCGGGCGCGCAGAGCGAGGCGTTCTACCAGTCGTTTCGCACGCGCTTCCCCAAGCCGCAGGACGACTACGTGCACATGCGCATGCAGCTCATGATCGAGGCGCTGGCCCAGTCCATCGAGCGTGCGGGCAGCACCGATACCGTCGCCATTGCGCGGCAAATGGAGAGCGCCAATGTGCAGCTCTCCGGCCAGGGCGGCTCCATGCGCGCGGCAGACCACCAGTTCCAGCAGGCGCTGGTGGTGGGCGTGATGGACAAGAAGGGTGCGCCGGGCGTGAAGTTCGACGTGGAAGGCTCGGGCTACGGCTTCCGCGTGGTGCGGCAGATCCCTGCCGCCAAGGCACAGCAGCCGCACAGCTGCCAGATGCAGCGGCCCTGAGCGCCACGGTGACTGGCGCCGCGGGTGTTGCGGCGCTAGCGCCTCATTGCGCTCCGTTGCGTGCCGCCGCCACCTCGCGCCCCAGCTCGATCACCGCCATCGCGTAGTAGCTGGACCAGTTGTAGCGTGTGATGGCGTAGAAGTTCTCGGTGCCCGCCACGTAGCTGGGTGCATCGTTGCCGTTTTGCAGTTCCACCAGCGCCAGCGGGCCCGTGTGCTGCGCGCCCTGGGCATCCAGCACAGCGCCCTTGGCCAGCATGCTGGCCGCGCTGAAGGTGGGCAGGATGTCGGGGGCGAGCAGGTCGTCGAGCTGCAGGCGCGCGTTGTCAAACTGCACGCCAAAGTGCGTGGGCATGCCAGGGGTCCAGCCGTGGCCCCGGAAGTAGTTGGCCACCGAGCCAATCGCGTCGGCCGGGCTGTTGAACAGGTCCACGCGGCCGTCACCGTCGAAGTCGATGGCGTAGCGCACCCAGCTCGATGGCATGAACTGGCCCAGGCCCATGGCTCCGGCGTAGCTACCGCGTGGCTCGAAGGGGTCGGTGTTGCTGCGGTTGGTGAAGCTCAGGAACTGCTCCAGCTCGCGGCGGAAGAACTCGGTGCGCTCCTTGGCGCGCGGGTGGGCCGAAGGGAAGTCGAAGGCCAGCGTGGCCAGCGCGTCCATCACGCGAAAGTTGCCCATCTGCTGGCCATAGATGGTCTCCACGCCGATGATGCCCACGATGGTTTCGGCGGGCACACCAAACTCGCGCTCCGCGCGCTCCAGCGCTGCCTGGTTTTGCTGCCAGAAGCGCACACCGGCGCGGATGCGGATGGGCTCCACAAAGCGGCTGCGGTACACGCGCCAGTTCTTGGCCGTGCCCTTGGCGGGCGGCAGCATGAGCTTGGGCACCTGGGGCAGGAAGTGCGCCTGGCCAATCGCCTGGCGCACCCATTCGCGGTCCAGGTCGCGGCGCACGGCCAGGTCGTCGGCAAACTGCAGGGCCTCGGGGCGCGAGGCGTAGAGAACCGCAGGCTGTTTGGCACTGGTGGATTTTGAGGATTTTTCGGGCTTTGCGCCTGCTGGTATTGCGCAAGTAGCTATCAATAACATAGCAATGAGGGCAATCGGTCGGTGGGTCTTCAGCATGTCCGGGGTCAGTGTTTGGATGCAGGGGGCCAGGGCAAGGTATTGAACTCGCGCCGCAGGTGGCTCCATTCGGTATCGGGCTGGGGGGCGTAGCGCAGGCGCTCCAGGCGCAGCAGCCAGTCGGCCACCGCTGCCGCCGGGGCGCCGAATTGTGCCTGTACCCGCTCGGCCATGGCACGGGGCGGCAGGGTGGGCGGCAGCACCAGTCCGGCGCGGGCCAGGCGCTGGCGGGCGCGGGCCAGCAGGCGCAGCCAGGGGTCGTGCTGGCTGCGCTCCCACAGGCTCCAGGCCATGCCAGCCAAGGCCGCAAAGATGATCAGGAAACCCAGCACCATGGTCAGGTCCTGCCAGCTGGGGGCTTCAAAGCCCAGGGCCTTGAGCAGGTCGAGCTGGCGGCTTTGGGTGTAGTTGAGCACCCACTGGTTCCAGCTGTTGTTGACGGCCTCCCACATGGCGCGCAGGTTCTGGGCCAGGCCGGGGCTGAGCACCGTGCCCATGGCGGCAGCCAGCGCACCCTGCGGCGCGCGCAGCCGTTCGAAGGCGCCGGTGCGCCCGGGGGCCACGGCGCCCGTCGGGTCCACCCGCACCCAGCCGCGCCCGGCCAGCCAGACCTCTGCCCAGGCATGGGCATCGCTCTGGCGCACTGTCCAGAGGCCGTCCACGGGGTTGCGGTCGCCGCCCTGGTAGCCGGTGACGATGCGGGCCGGGATGTCCAGCGCGCGCATCAGCACCACAAAAGAGGAGGCGATGTGCTCGCAAAAGCCTTCCTTGCGGTCAAACCAGAACTCGTCGGCCGTGTGCTGGCCGTACACGCCGGGCTCCAGCGTGTAGGTGTAGCCGCCGCTGCGCAGGCGCTCCAGCGCGGCATTGACCAGTGCTTCGGCGTTGTTCTGGGCGGGGTTGGGGGCAATCTGCGGGTCATTGCGCATCTGCTGGGCCAGCGCCAGCGTGCGGGGGTTGAAGCTTGCGGGCAGCTCGGTGTAGGCGCGCAGGCGGGGGGTGGGCGCGCTGGGGCCATGGCTGAAATCGGGGTGGCTTTCGGCCTTGTAGCGCACCACAGCGGTGATGGGGCGGTTGGTGAGCCACTGCAAGTCCTGCGTCATGAGCGTGTCCATGCCCGAGATGGCGGGCTTGGTCGCAGCGGCATCCAGCAGCAGCAGCCAGGGGCGCTGGTGGGCTTCCAGGGTCACTTCGTAGCGCACGGGCTCGCCGCGCACCTGAAGGTTGGCCAGGGTGCTGGGGCTCGACTGCAGCATGTCACCGCTGCGTGCGCCCAGCGGGTGCCATTCGACGCCATCGAAGGCGCCAAACACCGGCCCGCGAAAGTACAGATCGCTTTGTGGAGGCGGCGCGCCGTTGGGGGTGTCAAAACGCACGCGCATGGCCACGCTGTCGTCGAGCGCCAGCTCGGCAATGTTGCCCACCTTCATGACGCCTGAGAGCCCGCTGCGCCCTGCCATGGTGTCGCTGGGCATGCCCCACAGCGGCGCCATGCGCGGGAACAGCATGAACAGCGCCGCCATGATGGGCGCGCCCAGCAGGGCCATGGTGCCTGCCGTGCGTAGCGTTTGCGCGAGCGGCGGCCGCCCCACCGGCATGTGCGCGTTGACCAGGGCCGCCAGCAGCCCGAGCAGCGCGACCAGCATGGCCGCGGCCGTGAACAGCGACTGCGAGAAGAAGAAGTTGCTGAGCATCGTGAAGAAGCCCAGGAAGAACACCACCATCGCATCGCGCCGCGCGCGCAGCTCCAGCATCTTGAGCGCCAGCAGCATCACGATCAGCGTCACGCCCGCGTCGCGGCCCAGGATGGTGCGGTGGGTGTACAGCGTGCCGCCCACGGCCAGGATCAGCGGGATGGCCAGCACCCAGCGCGTGGGCAGGGGCCGCCCCTTCCAGGCCAGCCAGCCGCGCCACAGCAGCAAGCCGCCCGCCAGCAGGCTCGCCCAGACGGGCAACACGTTGACCTGCGGCGCGATCACCCAGGCGATCACACACAACAGGAACAGCGTGTCGCGGGCGTCGCGGGGCAGGGCGTGGAGGGTTTGGCGCAGGGTCATGGTTGTGGGGGCGGTACCAGGAAGTGTGTCATTTGCTTGCTATAAAATTAGTAGCTATAAAGGCAATATGGTCGCGCGCAGGAGGCCTTTTTATTACAGTTTTGGGATCGGCGTCGCACTGTGTTTCATGTCTGCCCTCCACAGCGCTGCGCGCCACCCGCAGCCTATGAAACTGGCGCGCCCAAGGCCAGGGCAGCCAAGCAAGGGCCGCCCCGCAGCGAGGGCTGCGTCCCCCTGCCCGCAGCGCACAGCGCTGCGAGAGCGGGGGGAAGCGGCGCAGCCGCTCAGGGGGGTGTTCCACATCAACACAGGGCCAGTGCCTCCAGGCAGCGCCTGCGGTGGGCGGCGCCGGTATCGGGGGCAATCTCGACCCCGGGCAGGCGCAGGCCATAGTCCAGGCCCAGCCGGTCGGCCTGCAGCACCCAGGCCGTCAGGCGCGAGACGCGGGCTTCGTGGTCGGGCAGGGCGGCGCGGGCCAGGTCCAGCCACAGCTCGTGCCGCTGGGCCTGCTGGGCGTCGCGGCTCACCAGATCTTCCGTGCCGGTGGCCAGCGACTTGGCGGCTTTCTTCCACACCACCAGCTTGAGCGGGTCGCCGCGCCGGTAGGCCCGCACGCCATCGAATTCGCCAATGCCCTGCGACGGTGCGCTACCCGTGCCGCCCGCGCGGGGCTCGCCCGGGGGCAGGGGGGGCGCGGGCACCTCGGGCGCCGGGTAGACCAGCACCTCGGAGGCCGGGCGCCAGTAGGTCCAGACGCGGAAGGTGCCCAGCGGGAACCGCGTCTCGGCCGTGAGCGTGGGCACACGGTGCAGGCCCCGGCGCGTGGGGCGGAAGGCCACCTGCACGCTGGCCTGCCCCTGGGCGGGCACATCGGTCCACGCCCAGTGGTGCTCGGCCTTGCCCGTGCCATGCACCGACAGCGCGATGCCATAGCGCGGCGACTTGCGGTCGCTGGACAACTGCAGCTCAAACGCCGTGCTTGTGCCCATGAATTGGGGCTCGGGCGCCTTCAGGTGCAGCGTGAGGCCCCGCAGGTTGGCGTGGCAGATGTGCATGCCTGCCGCCGCGCTGCCTGCTAGCAAAAAGGTGAGCAGGTAGCCCAGGTTGAGCTGGTAGTTGATGGATGCCACCAGCAGCACGGCCAGCGTGAGCGCCAGCATCCAGCCCGAGCTGGTGGGCAGGATGTAGACGTTGCGCTGGGTGAGCAGCAGGGTGTCGCTCAGCGGCAGGCGTGTCTGCCACCAGTTCTGGAAGCGCTTGCGAAAGGGCGCCAGCGGGCTCAGCCGGGCGAGGGCGGTGCGCCAGGGGGCGGGGGCAGCCGGGTCCATGGGGATTGCCACGGTGTGCTCACACCTTCTCAGGGCAAGGGCACGGCATCGACCATGGCGCGCACCTGCTCCACCGCACCCCGCCCGGCGTCGCCCACGGGCACCAGACGGTGGGCGATGGTCTGGGGCAGCACGGCCTGCACGTCGTCGGGCGCGACATAGTCGCGCCCGCTGATGAGGGCCTGGGCCTTGGCCGCGCGCAGCATGGCAATGCCCGCGCGGGGCGACAGGCCCTGCAAAAACCAGCGGCCCGAGCGGGTGGCGGCGATCAGGTCCTGCACGTAGTTGAGCAGCGGCTCGGCCGTGTGCACGGCCTGCACCTGGCGCTGCAGTTCGGTCAGTTCGTCGCTGGACAGCAGGGGCAGCAGGCTGCTCACCATGTCGCGCCGGTCGGCGCCCGACAGCAGCAGGCGCTCGGCCGCACGGTCGGGGTAGCCTATGGAGATGCGCATGAGGAAACGGTCGAGTTGCGACTCGGGCAGCGCAAAGGTGCCCAGCTGGTCGTGCGGGTTCTGGGTGGCAATCACGAAGAAGGGGTGGGGCAGGGCGCGGGTTTCGCCCTCCACCGACACCTGCTTTTCCTCCATGGCTTCGAGCAGTGCGCTTTGGGTCTTGGGGCTGGCGCGGTTGATTTCGTCGGCCAGCAGCACCTGGGCGAACACCGGGCCGGGGTGGAACACAAAGGCTTCCTTGCCGCGCTCGTACACCGACACGCCGGTCAGGTCGCTGGGCATCAGGTCGGCGGTGAACTGCACGCGCGAAAACTGCAGGCCGAAGGTGTGCGACAGCGCATGCGCCAGCGTGGTCTTGCCCACGCCCGGCACGTCTTCGATGAGCAGGTGGCCCCCTGCCAGCAGGCAGGCCACGCAGTCCTGCACCTGGGCCTGTTTGCCCACAATCACCGTGTTAAGCTGGTCCAGAAGCGATTTGATCTTGTGCTGTGCATTCATGGCGCGACGTTATCCTAAAAAATTGAGACACGGGGATTGACTGTGAGCAAGACGGGCTATTTCACCCACCGGGATTGTTGGAAGCACGAGATGGGCCCGGGGCACCCCGAATGTCCTGAACGGCTGGATGCCATCGAAGACCGTTTGCTGATCACCGGCGTGGCTGATGCGCTGGAGCGCTACGAGGCACCCGAGGCCTCGCTGGCCGACATCGAGCTGGCCCATGGCCGCATGCACATTGCGGCGCTGCGGGGCCTGTCGGACCGGCTGAACGAAGAGCTGATGGCCGGTGGCCCGAGCTACGCGCAGATCGACACCGACACCTCCATCAACGCCCACACCTGGAAGGCATCCCTGCGCGCCGCCGGGGCCGCCCTGGCCGCCACCGATGCGGTGATGGCGGGCGAGGTCGAAAACGCCTTTTGCAGCGTGCGCCCGCCGGGCCACCATGCCTGCCGCGACAAGGCCATGGGTTTCTGCTTCTTCAACAACGTGGCTGTGGCCGCCAAATACGCGCTGCAGCGCTACAACCTGCAGCGCGTGGCGGTAGTGGACTTCGACGTGCACCATGGCAATGGCACCGAGGACATCCTGGCGGGCGACCCGCGCGCGCTGATGGTCAGCATCTTCCAGCACCCGTTCTACCCCTACAGCGGCGACCAGGACCCGGCCCCCAATATGGTGAATGTGCCGGTACCGGCCTACACGCGGGGCATGGACATCCGGGAGATCATCGAGATGATGTGGATGCCCCGGCTGGAAGCCTTCAAGCCCGAGATGATTTTTGTGAGCGCAGGCTTTGATGGCCACCGCGAGGACGACATGGGCCAGCTGGGCCTGACCGAGCAGGACTACGCCTGGATCACCCAGCGTGTGAAGGACGTGGCGCGGCGCTATGCCAAGGGCCGCATCGTGTCCTGCCTGGAGGGTGGCTATGTGATGGGGCCGCTGGCGCGCAGTGTGGAGACGCACCTGCGCGTCCTGGCGGACTTGTGACCAACCCCCTGAGCGGCTTTGCCGCTTCCCCCTTCTCTGGCATCGCTGCGCGATGCGGAAGGGGGACGCCGCCAGCGCGGCGGGGCGGCCCTTGCGCGGCGGCCCTCGCCTGAGCCGTGCCAGTTTCAGTCGGCGTGCAGATGGCTGACAGGAGCAAACTATGACGACAAAGAACTTCGATGATGTGCTGCAAACCACCCGCGACGCCCGTGGCGTGGTCACCCTGACCCTGAACGACCCCGCCCGCTTCAATGCGCTGGGCAGCGAGATGCTTGCGGCGCTGCAGCGGGCGCTGGACGATGCCGGTCGTGATGAATCGGTGCGTGTGGTGGTGCTGGCTGCGGCGGGCAAGGCGTTTTGCGCGGGCCACAACCTCAAGGACATGGCGGCCCATCCCGATCTGGCGTACTACCAGCAGCTGTTTGCCCAGTGCAGCCGCATGATGCTCACCATCCACAAGCTCAGCGTGCCCGTGATCGCGCGCGTGCAGGGCATGGCCACGGCGGCGGGTTGCCAGCTGGTGGCGCAGTGCGACCTGGCCGTGGCGGCCGACACGGCCAGCTTTGCCACCAGCGGCATCCACTACGGCCTGTTCTGTGCCACACCCAGCGTGCCTCTGGTGCGCAACGTGCCCGCCAAGCGGGCGATGGAGATGCTGCTCACCGGCGATTTCATCGACGCCCCCACGGCGCTGGCGCAAGGGCTGGTCAACCGCGTTGTGCCTGCCGATGCCCTGGATGCTGAGGTCGAAAAACTGGTGTTGTCCATCCTGCAGAAGCCCCGCGTGGCCGTGGCCATGGGCAAGGCGCTGGTCTACCAGCAGCGCGAGCTGGGCATGGACGCCGCCTACCAGCTGGCGGGCCAGGCCATGGCCACCAACATGATGGATGAGGCCGCGCAGGAAGGAGCACGCGCCTTTGCGGAAAAGCGCCAGCCCGGCTGGAAGCGCTGAGGGCCCGCACGATGGCAATGGACAAACCGATGCTGGACGATGTGGGCCTGTGGGTGCAGGCCTTTTTGAGCCCCACCGTGCTGGTGGAGCTGGCGGCCCTGGCGGGCTGTGTGGCCCTGGCCTGGGCGTTGGTGGCGCTGCTGCAACGCGGCCTGCAACGGGGCGACCCGCGCTCCATCCTGTTTGGTGTGCGGATCGTGGATGGCGCGCTGTTCCCGCTGCTGCTGCTGGGCCTGGCCTATGTGGCGCGCACCGTGCTGCACCACTGGGTGGCGCTGGTGGCCTTCAAGGTGGCAATCCCGGTGCTGGTGGCGCTGGTCGTGATACGCATCGGCGTGAAGGTGCTGCAGGTGGCGTATCCCGATGCAGCCTGGGTGCGGCCTATCGAGCGCTCTATCTCCTGGCTGGCCTGGCTGGGCATGGTGCTGTGGGTCACGGGGCTCCTGCCGCTGGTGCTGGACGAGCTGGACCAGATCCACTGGAAGGTGGGCGGTGCCACGCTGTCGGTGCGCACCATGATCGAAGGCGCGTTGACGGCGGGTGCCGTCCTGCTGATCGCGCTGTGGATTTCTGCGGTCATCGAGGCGCGCCTGCTGCGCTCGGCCACCGGGGCCGAGCTGTCGCTGCGCATGGCCGTGAGCAATGCCGTGCGCGCGCTGTTGGTGTTTGTGGGGCTCATGATGGCCTTGTCGGCTGTGGGCATCGACCTCACGGCCCTGTCGGTGCTGGGGGGCGCGGTGGGCGTGGGCATCGGTTTTGGCCTGCAGAAGCTTGCATCCAACTATGTAAGCGGCTTTGTCATTCTGGCCGAGCGCAGCATGCGCATTGGCGACAACGTGCGGGTGGACAACTTCGAGGGCCGCATCACCGCCATCAATGCCCGCTATACCGTGGTGCGCTCTTCCACGGGCCGCGAATCCATCGTGCCCAATGAAATGCTGATCACCCAGCGGGTGGAGAACCTGTCGCTGGCCGACCCCCGCGTGTGGCTGTCCACCGTGGTGAGCGTGGCCTACGAAAGCGATGTGGAACTGGTCACCCGCCTCCTGGGAGAGGCCGCCCTGGCCAGCAGCCGGGTGCTGCGCGACCCCGCGCCCAGCGTGGCCTTGTCGGCCTTTGGTGCCGACGGGCTGGAGTTCACGGTGGGCTTCTGGATTGCCGATCCCGAGAACGGCGCCTTGGGCCTGCGCTCAGAGATCAACCGCGCCATCCTGAGCGCCTTGCGCGCCCACCAGATCGAAATCCCGTACCCCCAGCGGGTCATGCACGTGCAGGTCGATGGGGGGCTGGCGGCGGCGATGTCGCCCGGCGCTCCGGTGGCACCCGCACCGGCTCCCGCGCAGTGAGTCCGGCATGCAGCCCTGGTGCCGGGTTCCGCAGGCGACAACAAACACTGGACAGTGGTCCGGCGCACTCGCCTATAATCGACAAAAAGCACGATCGTTCTTTTTTTGATCGTGCAGTCTCTGCCCCGGTCCTGTAGCAGTTGCGTTGCAGTGCGGCATAGAATGTTCCAGTTTACGTAAACGTCAATTCAACCAACTCTCTAGGAGCCGCAGCAATGAAGGTCTTGGTCCCTGTCAAGCGCGTGGTGGACTACAACGTGAAGGTCCGCGTGAAGTCGGACAACACGGGTGTGGACATCGCCAACGTGAAGATGAGCATGAACCCCTTTGACGAAATCGCCGTCGAAGAGGCCGTGCGCCTGAAAGAAAAAGGCCTGGTGACCGAAGTCATCGCAGTCTCCTGCGGCGTGGCCCAGTGCCAGGAAACCTTGCGCACCGCCATGGCCATCGGCGCCGACCGTGCCATCCTGGTCGAGACCGACGTGGAACTGCAGCCCCTGGCCGTGGCCAAGCTGCTCAAGGCCCTGGTGGACAAGGAACAGCCTCAGCTCGTGATCCTGGGCAAGCAGGCCATTGACGACGACGCCAACCAGACCGGCCAGATGCTGGCGGCCCTGGCCGACCTGCCGCAAGCCACCAACGCCAGCAAGGTGGAACTGGCTGCTGACAAGGTCAACGTGACGCGCGAAATCGACGGCGGCCTGGAAACCCTGGCCCTGTCGCTGCCTGCCGTCATCACCACCGACCTGCGCCTGAACGAGCCCCGCTACGTCACCTTGCCCAACATCATGAAGGCCAAGAAGAAGCAGCTGGACACCGTCAAGCCCGAAGACCTCGGCGTGGATGTGGCGCCCCGCCTCAAGACCCTGAAGGTCAGCGAGCCTGCCAAGCGCGGCGCTGGCGTCAAGGTGGCCGACGTGGCCGCTCTGGTCGAGAAACTCAAGAACGAAGCGAAGGTGATCTAAATGTCGGTACTCGTTATTGCTGAACACGACAACGCATCCATCAAGGGCGCAACCCTGAACACCGTGACGGCCGCAGCCGCTTGCGGTGGCGACGTGCATGTGCTGGTGGCTGGCCACAACGCGGGCGCTGCTGCTGCTGCCGCTGGCCAGATCGCAGGCGTGAGCAAGGT
>NZ_JBWKZU010000014.1:0-37127 GCF_059424825.1 Acidovorax sp. GW101-11A03
GCTGACTCGGATAACGACGCTGACAGCGACAACGACGCTGATTCGGACAACGACGCCGACAGTGACGATGATGCTGACTCGGACAACGATGCCGACAGCGACAACGACGCCGATTCGGACAACGATGCCGACAGCGACGATGACGCTGACTCGGACAACGACGCCGACAGTGACGATGACGCTGACTCGGACAACGACGCCGACAGCGACAACGACGCCGATTCGGACAACGACGCCGACAGCGACGATGACGCTGACTCGGACAACGATGCTGACTCGGATAACGACGCTGACTCGGACAACGACGCCGACAGCGACAACGACGCCGACAGCGACAATGACGCCGACTCGGACAACGACGCTGACAGCGACAATGACGCCGATTCGGATAACGACGCTGATAGCGACAACGATGCCGACAGCGACGAAGAGCCTCCTCAAGCCATGTCTTTTGCGGCTCGCACGGGTGGTGCAGGTGACGATGAGGAAGATGTGCCATCCGACAAGGGTGACTCTCCCCCCGGATCAGATGTCACCCCAGAGTCTCTTGACCTCCTGGGTGAAGAGGAGGACGGGCTTGGTGTGCCACCAGTTGCGTCGAATGAGGCGTCACCGCCCACAGAAGATTCGTCGAGCAGCGAGCCCATTGCATCTGAAGACCTTCTGCCAGACGAGGAGGAAGTTGCCGGTGTGCCGGGTAGCTCGGGAGGCTCAGGTGGTGGAGCAGCTCCGTCCGACGGAGGCGGGGGGCAACCCATGGATGTAGGAAGCGATCCAGGCGCCGATTTGGTAAATCAGGTTGCTCAAGAGATGACCCAAGGTGACAAGCCCATGTGAACTGAACCGCGCATGGGTTCTTGAGCACCGCCGTGAAAGGCGGTGCTTTTTTTTGTGCACACCAATGGCTATGCTGTGTGCTTGCGTCGGGCGGTCATTTGGGCAATCTGGCTATGTGCTCTCTGGACGCGCATGTTTGCTGTAACTTGGTGGCTGGTCTGAGGTACCAAAAACGGAGGTCTTTGCCCATGGCGTTGATGGCAACTGCGCTGAATGCTTTGCATGATTCCGTGCGTCAGGAGTGTCTGGAGTCCCGCCCTGGCGATACACCGTTGATCCTTTTCTTTTCTGTGTGCGATTCGACGAAGCGCGCCAAGATTCTGAGCGCAAAAGGCGAGGCGTTCGATGAAGCCTGGGAAAACGGGAGGGCTCAATGCATGGCGTTGCCCATAGCGGATAGTGGTGAAGTATGCGAGGGCCCGTTGTGGTTGCGCATAGATGTGCCGTGGCATGTGTGGTGTTTGACGTGGGGCGAACTCAAACAGCGGCTTGCATCCACTAAGCGCAACTATTTTCGGTACGGAATCTCCCTGGATGAGCGTTTCGAAAACGCGTTTCTGGAGATGGAGGTCAATGCACATGCAATGTTCTACCCGCGGGGTGAAACTCCTCATGCAGTACTCAACGAGGGTAACTTCCTTCTGCATGCAAAAACCCGTTATGGACTGGAAGGGGTCTGCTTTGACGACGGGCAACCGGTGTGGATCTTTGAAACCCGTAGCTGGTTTGCAGACGGCCAATCAAGTTATCCGCTGATTGGTGGTGTTGGGGTAGATGCGGGGCGGCGAGAATTCACTGCCTGGAATGGGGCTGCCCTACTCGATGTGGTGGCTGGTGGGGCGGACCATCTAGCCCATCAGGTTGGAGATGATGGCCGGTTCGTTTACGGATTCTTCCCGTGCTTCGGTCGGCGAATTGAGAGCTACAACGCGTTGCGTCACGCCAGCACCCTGTTCTCCATGGTGGACGCTTGGGCTTCGTTGCGGTCCGATACCTTGTTACGGGCGATCGAACGCGCGTTGAGCTACATGCGAAGTGCACTTGTTCGGGTCTATGCGCAACCAGATGGCGACTCTATAGCGTACCTGGTAGACGAAGGTGGGGAGATCAAGTTGGGCGGCAGTGCGGTCGCGCTGCTGGCCTTGGTGCGCTTTGCCGAGGTGACGGGAAGCAATGAAGACGCCCCATTGATGGAGCAACTGGGGGCCGGCATGCTGGCGATGCAGAACCAGCGAACTGGGCAGTTTGTCCATGTTTTGAGTGCGGAAGATCTTTCTGTCAAACAAGCGTTTCGCATTGTTTACTACGATGGCGAGGCCGCATTTGCATTGATGCGCCTGTATGCGCATACCCATGAGCTGCGCTGGCTCAACGCCGTGGAAAAAGCCTTTGAGCACTTTGTAGCCGCTGAGCACTGGCGCAACCACGACCATTGGCTGGCCTACTGCACAGAGGAGTTGACGCGGTACTCGCCGCGAGAGAGCTACTTCATCTTTGGCCTGCGTAATGTGTTGGACCATCTTGATTTCGTGCTGGAGCGTGAAACCACATTTCCTACGCTGCTGGAACTCATGATGGCAACCCGAGCGATGATTGAACGGTTGCGCGCTCTTCCAGAGCTTCGATACTTGCTGGCGATGATTGATGAATCCAAGTTTGAGCGAGCCTTGCATTTCCGCGCCAAATACTTGCTCAATGGTTTCTTCTGGCCCGAGTGGGCCATGTTCTTTCGGGATCCGCACAAGATTTGTCGGAGTTTTTTTATCCGGCACCATGGCTTCAGGGTTCGGATTGATGATGTGGAGCACTACCTCTCGGGGCTAGTGGCCTACTACCGTGTTTTTTTTGGATCCTCGCAAAAGCGCGGACCTATGCGATGGACTGCGCAAAGTATTGCAGCGGTGACTGGTGGCACATGGTGGCGCCCGCCCGGCGCGGAGTTTTCTGGAGCGGGAGGCGCCTGCACCTGGCCTCCCGCCATGCGGGAATGCGATGTGGTTTTTGTCAGGAGGCCGGGTTGCAAGGGCGGCATGCCCGAGTCGCTGCTGGCAGCGCTGCCGCTGGCCCCTGCTGCGATCGTTTGCGTGGACCCGGGCCGCATTGCGGCGCTGCAATCGGGTGCGTTGGTGGATGTTCCCGTGCTTGCGGTAGAGGATGAGTCTGCAGCGTTGCTGGCTATGGGCAAGGCGGCACGTGCGCAGATGAAGGCATGTTTTGTGGGGGTTACAGGTAGTGCAGGGAAAACCACCACGGTGGCCATGCTGGCTCATGCGCTGGCCGACTTTGGAAAAGTCGGCATGGCACGGGAGAGTGCCAATCTTCCTCACGGTATCGCGTGGAATTTGGCTTCTCTGCCTGTCGATGCGGACTATGTCGTGATGGAGATGGCTGTGGGCGATATGGCTCTTAACACCCGCCTGGTCAGGCCGGACGTTGCCGTATTTACGAATGTGGGGCCAGCGCATCTCAAGTATCACCACTCGGTGGCAGAGATCGCGCGCAAGAAATCACTGATGTTTGGCGGCATGTTGCCGGGGAGTGTTGCCGTTCTCAACCGCGATATGAACGAGTGGCAGATTGTGCATAAGGCTGCGTTGAGGCGGAATCTGAGAGTGGTCACTTATGGGAAGCACCCTGAGTGCGATGTGAGGCTAGACGCCTTTGAGCTGGGGCTTGCGCAAGTTTTCGCTTTTGGTGAGCGAGTTGAAGTACGTCTTTCGGCACAAGGGGAGCACATGGTCCTGAATGCCATGGCCGTGCTGGCGGTTGCTGGGGTTGTGGGTCGGGATGTGAAGCGTGTAGCCACGTCGCTGAGCCGATTCCTGCCTTTGCCTGGACGCGGTGAGCGCCACACTCTGGCTTGGGATGGCGGATGCAAATTGGAATTGGTGGATGAGTCCTACAACGCGAATCCCTTGTCCATGCACGCTGCGCTGGCGGCCGTTGCGAGGACTGGTTCAGGCCGATTGGTACTTGTTTTGGGAGACATGTTGGAACTGGGTGAAAACGAAGCGTCGATGCACCTGGCGCTGAAAGAGCCTATTCTCGCGACCGATGCCACGTTGATCATTCTTGTTGGAGCGCTCATGCAGGACTTGGCGCTGGAGGCGTGGCCTCCTGATCGCAAGGTTTTTCATTTCGATACTGTGGAGCAGGTGGGCGAGTGGGTGTTCCGTCAATTGCGGGGCAATGATCTGGTGTTGGTGAAGAGCTCAGCGGGGACGCGGCTGTCCGACTGGGTGAAGCGTTTGAAGGCGCATTCCGCTGCTGCAGCGCGAGTGCCGATGCCAAACGCGGATTGGATATGACGATGGGCTGGCGCTCCCGATTTGGCTGGACAGCCGGGCTTGCCGTCCTGTGCTGCTCAAATGCATTCTCAGACTGGCGAGCACCGAGGGAGGCACTGGATCAGAGAGTCACAGAAGGTTCGGTGAATGTGTATTTCACGCGGTATGGGAGAGATGCTTTTGATGCATACAAAGTGTCTCTGCTGCAGGCCCAGTTGGCGGCGGCAGCTCTCTTTTTTGAGCAAGAGCTTGGCCTGCAGTCTCCGTTGAAAATGCCGAGATACCAAGGCCAGGTTCGACGCATTGATGTACACGTCCTTCGGTTGGCTCGTGGAAATGGTAGTGCTGGCGATGCGGCCATTCAGTATCGATACCGCAAGTTTGGCGAGCAAGAGGGGCGAGCGCTTACGTTGACCATAGGCGCTCATTGGGAGCCTCCCAACCTGACTCCGGCGCATGAACTCTTCCATGCGTACCAGTATGGGTACACTTTTTTCAAGAATTCTTGGTTCCTAGAGGGGTTGGCGCGTTCCTTGGAAAACGCCATGGAGGGAGTCTCCGGAGCCGAAACTGCGTTGCCAAGAAATGTGAGCGAGTGGCAGCTGCTTGTCCGAGAGTCCTATGGTGCGCACCTTATGTGGAGCCGACTTATGCGGCTTTGCGAGCCTGCTTGCAAACCTGTGCTTAAACCCTTTGCGAAGCCTTGCGGCGCCCCTTTGGTAAAGGCAACCTTGGAGGCACTTGGCGAGGTGCAAGCAACAGTCACCAAGGTGCGCGGGCTGAACCCGGCTGATTGGCCAGAAGACGAGCAGCGCAATGTGGCTAACATTCCATACATGACCCAGGGCTTGCGGAGCGCTATCGCAAGAGCTTGCGCTGCACCTCGTTCCGAAGAACTTCAAGAGTTTGAGCGACTTCTTGTCCAGGCTACTGAAGCGCCCGCATTGGAAAAGCCACGCTGAGGGAGCTGTGCACAGCAGTTGGTGATGGGCCATAGACATCAATGGATGTCTGGTGTCTTTTCACATTGATCCTGTTTTTGCAGCGCCTTGATCGCGGCTGGGTGACCACTCTCTGCTGCCAGTTCCAAGGCCAGTCTGCAGGACAAAGGAGGGAGGTGGCGCGCCAAGAGTACGAGCGCACCCGCTTGGCCCGTGGATGCTGCAAATTCCAATTGCTTTCGTGTAGGTGATCTCGGCGAGCAGGAAGCACCCTGTCGCAACATGGCTTTGGCGAGTTGGTAATGAGCTGCGGGGCTGCCAGCTTCTGCTGCGGATTGCAGTAGCTGCTGTTTTTGGCAGGCATGTTCTGCATCGTCGGGGAGTGCCTTGGCCAGCAAGCGTTGCGCCCTGGGGTATCCCTGTTTTGCCGCAGCTTCAAGCCAAGCCAAAGCGGCCTCTGGTTGCCCGGTGTCGAGCAAACGATTAGCCAACTCACATTGAAAAGTTGTGGCTCCGTGCTCGGCGCCCAGTAGCAAATAGTCTTGGCCGACGATGGCCTCGAATTCGATGGCTTCTCTTTCCGCGTTGACCGCGATAGGGGAGCATGTTTTCTTCAACTGGGTTAGATCGTATGCAATATTGCGCAGCGAAGGGTTGCGGGCGAGCCATTGCAGTGCCACAGCGCTGACTTCCCGTGGCAAGTCGCGAGGCCACCGTGGTTGCTCCAGAAGGTGGGCGACGGCCCAGTAGTGCTTGTCTTTGACTTCGCTGCAGTGGAATGGCTCGCGTCCGGTGGCTAGATACACGGCCAGCCAGCCCAGCGAGTAAAAGTCGCTGCCAGGTCCATGTTGGCCAAAATAACATTCGGGGGCCATGTAGCTGGATTTTGCGCGCAGTGTTTCGCTGGGAAGCTCATGGGTGAACTCGCTGGCCCCCCAGTCAATCAACGATACGCGATCGCCCTCCAAAAGAATGTTGGAGTGCTTGATGTCCTTGTGTAGAAGTCCTTTGGAGTGGGCGTGTTGAAGGATGTCCAGCAACTGCTGGACGATGCCCAGCGTATCTGCACTTGAGAGCGGGCCGGTGCGGCGCACATGGTGGTCCAGCCGGACTCCTGGCATGAGGGTCGTGACCATGCACAGTTGCCCACGTTGGTCGCGCCCATGGTCAATCAAGGCTGGAACCCCGGGATACCCGTCGAGTGCAATCAAGGCCCGCACTTCTCTCAATAGGGTGTTGACGTGCGTGGGATTCTTCAGGATCTTGATGGCAAATTTTCCCGGGAGGTCTGGGTGTATGCAGCGATAGGTTTGCGCAAGGCCACCTCCGCCCAGGCGGTCCTCAATCCGGTATTGCCAGGGGCCCAATGATTGAAGCATAGGGGTGACGTTGTGGTGCCAGGTGGGCGCTTCGATTCTGTGGCGTATTTGTCAGGCTTCTGGACCAGGCCAATGGCCTAGTAGACGCGCATAGAACGATGCGACATGCTGAATGGTGTCGATGCGAAACCATTGCCTTGTGTACTTGAAACGGATCCCTCCAAGGCTGCGCGCCGGGTTGCGCGCCGAGTAGACGGCGGCTGGGGTGTTGACAAGATGCAAGGTGGCCCAAGCACCTAAGCACAGTGCGGGCCATATTTCCTGTGCTATGTCCATTTGTCCAGCTTTCAGGGCCAACTGGTAGGCGCCCATCAAACCCTCCATTCGGGCGCCATCGGAGTACGGATAGTCGCCGAATCGATAGTAGAACCCACCGGCGTAATCTGGGTAGGGGGCTGTATCTACCTTGTACATCTGAGCCACCATCTGGCGCGCATCTGATACGACAAAGTTGAAGTAGTCTGCCTTGCGCATTGCGGGAAAGTCCCACAACTCTTTGATGCCCATCATCAGCCACGCATCTGATGGAACATTCGTGTATTGGTCCGCCCTCTCGGTGGGGCGGATGTTGATCAGGTAGTGCAGGGCCCGATGCAGATGGTTGAAGTAGGGCGTCCGCTCAGTCTCACCGATCAGGTGCAAGTAGCGAGCAAGGCCGCAAATGGCCTCGCCGGGGTAGTAGAACGAAAAGTAGTTTGCGTTTCGCCTTTCGTCGATGTTTTCGTCGAGATAGATGTTGTAGTAAATGAACTCGCCGCTTGCGGTGATCTGTTGGATCAGATGCCGGGCCAGCCTTTGTGCCCAAGGGTGGTAGCGTGTGTCTCCGGTAGTGATTTCGTACTCTGCCAACAGGTAGAGACCTAAGCCGGTGCCACCCAGCTTGGCCTTGCGCTCGCTGTAGATGTAGGCGGCTTCTCCGGTATCAGTGGCGTATGTCCTGGCCTGTGCAATCAGGAACTCGATAGCGCGACGAGCACTGTCGTAGCTGCGGCGTTCTCCTCGCAGTTGGTCGCTGTAGAGGCAGTTGAGCGCTCCTCCGCTATGTCGCAGGATGTTGTAGTACGGGTTGGTTTCCGGGTCGCGCGTGGGGTGCTCATGGTCGCGTCGGCTGTCGGTCGCCGCGTCGTAGTAGTAAAGGTAGGTTCCGTCGAGGTTCTGTTCACGCAGTACATGGTCCACAGCGAGCATGAGAGCTTCGGACAGTTTCTCCCGCGTGAGTGGACCTATCAGGGGCATCCCCCGGTAGAGGCGGTGAAAGTGGCCGTCGATCCATAAGTAGCTCTCCGAGTGGAAGCGGGCACAGTGTGCCTGCGCAACGGTCTCAGACCCAAAACTTGAACGCAGATGCGCACGCAACTGCTGCAGCGACATGATCGAGTAGACGAACGCATCCCCCGGCAGGAAGAGGTGGCGTTTTCCGGCGTTTGTGCGCAACTCAATGCCTTCTAGACCCACTTCAAAGTGCCGGTCCCCTCGAAGCGTCATGCCCACTTTGCCCAGATCCATGGGGGTGGGGGGATCAGCAACAAAATCGAGTTGCAAGCGCACTTTTTCGTGGCCTGCCAAGGCTGAATACCTTGGGTGCCTGACGAGCCGCTGAAGCGTACGCTCCAGGCCTTTTTTCCCTCCTCCTTCGCGGCTGACCAGCAATCGAGGTTGTCCTGGGGCATACAAGACAACAACAACGCGGACGCCCTCTTGAGGAAAACAGGTGCTGGTGAAGGTCTCTAGCGCCCTGGAGAATTTTCCTTCAGGCCTTTGAAGGTCTTCCAGCAGAAGCTCTCCAAATAGATGCTCCGCCGGCCCTGGCTCAAAGCTGGGCATGCGGGCGTGAGGCGCCTCGAAGACTTCGGGTGAGTAAGTCATGTTGGTGCCCATATGTGCAGCAGGTCTGCCATCGTCGGCGCGAAGCGCAGCTTCTGGGGCTCGGGGTGGCTGTTATTTACGAGGTCCTTGCATGCATCGTGTTGCGAGGGATTCAAGCCCACGATGGTGATACTCGCGGAGCGCAGCAGATGAAGCACGGCAGCAAGCCGGTCTAGCGTACGAAAGTCGTCTGCCAGCACAACACAATGATTGGGTTGAGCCAGGGTGATCTCATCGATTCGCCACATGGTAGGCAGCAGGATGCCGCCAGGCGCACCACTACCTATGGTCGAAAGTCTGGCAAGCGCTAGTGCCGTGCGATGCGCGTATTCTGTGGTGCTGGGTGTTTGAAAGACGCAATCCAGGGCCATCTGCGATTGGTTCACCAGCGCTGCGATAGGCGGGAAAGGTCTGCTCCCTCCGCCGAGCAGGACGGTCACCGATCGGTTGCTGTGTGCGCGTGCGGATTTCGCAAGCTGGTACAAGCTATGCGTTGGATCCTCGCTGAGGAGAAAAGGCATCCATCGTGGCAGCTCGGGTGGCATGACGGCGCTCATGACAGCCTGAGCGCCTTGTAAGAATGCTTCTCGGGTGCGGTGCTCGATGTGCTGGATGGTTGCAAGGCTGTTGGCTACACCTTCAACGATCACCAATTGCCCTTTGGGGGATTCACCCTCAATGGCAATGCGAGAGGGATCCCAATGCCGGGGATATCCTTTTCCAATCCAGGTCGCGCCAGCGACGACCGCCAGTGTTTCGGCCGTCCAGGCATCATCAGCCACGTATGCTTTTTCGGCAGAAGTCTTGCAGAGCCCCAGCAGCAATGGGCTATCCAGATGGTCTGTGATGCGCAGTTGCAGTGATTTCGTACTTGATGGAGCGTTGTCGGGTGGAGTGGACGCCATCTGCACAAGGGCTGGATCCCAGCCTTGTGCGACCAGCTGATCCCGTGTGCTGATGCTGTCACTCAAGGCTTCTTCGGAAGGCTGGATGCACCATGTGTGGCGATAAGGCGCGAGCAGGGCAGACCACTGGGCCAACATCTTGCGCATGGGCTCGGAGTCTTGGCAAAACACCTGCAGGCAGGTGGTCGGTGCGGGGGCAAGCAGGCGCAGCAGATGGATCCCTGCCTCGGTGGCCGAGGTGGGGACCTTCAGAGTCCAGGGCGTGATCTTTGGCAAAGCGGTAGGGTCCACCCGCGGAGCGCACAGCAGCGCGAGTGATTGCAGGGTCGGCAAGTCGCATCCCAGCAGTCTCATGGCTGCCAGGGCGTACGCGATCGTCTGCGTCTTGCCGACTGGGGGTGTTGACTGCTGAGCTGATGGGGGGATGGTCAGCAGCAGTTGCCAATCACCGGTCGCGGGCGCTAGGTAGAAGGACGCAGCGCCCGCCGCATCTGTGACCGTGAGGACGGCCTCGCCACCGTGGAGGCGATGGTGTCTCAGCCAGCCGGATTCGACGTAGAGCGCTGTTGCTGGCAGGCACGCGACGGTGGTATGGGGCGGCATATGCGCCGTTGCGGCCCGCAGTGCCAAGGACGTGGCGTCAAACACTACGCCATTGTTGGCTGTGTCGCACACCATGCGGTAGAGCTTGGCCTGGATGCCGGGTAGCATCAGCTCCTTTTCCAGAGCGCGAAAGTCCCCTTCTTCGTCCACAAGAATCGCCACAGAGTGCTGCTGCACAGGCATGCCTTCCCGCGCCAATGCACTCCAGGGCAACGGCAGCACCAGTGCATCGATCTCTGTGCGGCTCAGCCACCCACCGACCCAGGCGCGTACAGCCCCATGGTGCGATGGCAGAGGGGCAGGAAATGGGTCGCGCAGGTTGTCTGCTACGCGGGCTTCAACGCCAGTCATGCGCAGCATGTTGGACAACATGTCCGCGCAGAGTTGCTTGCCGTAGCGACCTACCACGCACACCACGGGAATGTTGCTGGACTGTCCGGCGGAAACGGCCGAACGCAGTATGTGGCGCGCGACGGGACGGGGGGTGCCAAGATCGGGAAAACGGTTGATATCGAGCCCAGGACCGGCGTTGATTTCAACTATGGCGGTTTCTACTTCTGTCCATGGGCGTGTTATGTCCGCCGAAACGAGATCGACGCCAGCGAAATCGAGCTGTACTGCCACAGCGGCTTGTTCTGCCAGGTGCTTTACAGAAGGATGGATATCTCCAGAGACATCCCGTGCGAGAGAAGACGGGCACGCAGCGCGGCGCAGCACTACCACTGTTCCGGCTGGAGGTGTGCTGTCTGGCCCCAAGTTTTGGTCTGACAGGGTTTGCAGGACCTCGGTGTCAAATGCAATGGGGGCAATGAAGATGCCATCCCTTCCATGCGACTGGTTGGACGCTTCCACCAGCTCGGCCACCGTGCATATGCCGTCTCCGGTCACGCAGGGGTGCAGGCGTTGGGCTGCTGCGACGCAGCGCCCTCCGATCACAAGCAGTCGGTAGTCTTCGCCAATGACCTGTTTCTCCACAATGATCTCGGCATACATACCTGCAAGTCTTTGGTACACCTCTTCCACGATAGTGACCGTGCGCAGCATTGTGAAGACGCCTTGACTGGCGCGTGAGCCCGAAGGCTTGAGTACGACAGGGAACCCCAGTTTGATCGCCGCCTGGGCGGCCTCGGCCGAAGAGGTGACCCGTTGTTGCGCAGGAACCGGGAGGCCTGCCCTGACCAAGGCAGTACGTGCGCGGATCTTGTCACCGGCGAGGTCCTTGCCCAGATGGCTGGTAATAGCGCTATACGCGTTGGCCATCAGTTGGGAGCTTGGGCCTTGGCCCACGCGGTAGTGGGCGCGGTGAAGCCCTCCGCCGACTTCGCAGTGCAAACCCATTTGCCTTGCGGTCAGCAACCTGTCTTGGGTATGGTAGTGGCTGGTGCGTGGGCGCAGGTCACACAACGTCATCCACAAGGGATCTCCCCATGGGGCAGCTCCGTCCGCATTGAAGGCAACGCGGGTCAAAGCCAACGCCATTTGCGCCAGGGCTTTGGCGGACTCTGGGGTCATGATTTCGAGAGTGACCTCAGTGGCGGACTCTGAAAGTGGTGTGATGCGGTGTCGGCTGGCAACATGGCGCGCAGCCCTGAGCAAAGCCATGGCGAATGTTGCAAATACATGGCCGGGGTCTGTCGATCCGAATTCAATGATCAGGGGGCGTGGCGTTAGATGGTTGTGGGGGTAGCCTTTCAGGCGCTCCCAAAGTATCTCGGGTGTCGTTTGGGGGGGGGCGTGCTCATGGGTCAGAACGACGCGCAGGCAGTCATGCCACGCCGCGAGGCTAGGCCCAGGAAGCACCTGGACGACCTGGAGCTGGAATTCGGGAGACGTGGCCATTGCGGTTGTGTCAGGCACTGAGCCCTGGGCCCGTGGCTCCGTCAAATCCCAGTTGCGTCAGAAGCGGTAGGTCGGTGCGGGATTCCACGCCGGTGGCGATGACCGTGATGCCCAGCGTATGTGCCATGTTGCACAGTCCCTGCAGGAACTCCTGGTTGCCCGGGGTGTTTGCAATACCTCGAACGTAGCTGGGATGGATCTTTATGTAGTCAAGCCCAAGGTCGGCGAGTTTGTTGCCCTCTGCAAAACGCTGCCCGAAGTACTCGATCCCGACCCTGCATCCCAGCTGCTTGAGGGTATGGGCCAGGTCCCGGAAGGCCTCAAAATGGCGAAAGACGCCGTACTCGGGCACTTCGAACAACAAGCGTTGGCAGACGTCGGGATAGGTCATGAGCATTTGCGTCAGATCGTTGCGAAACTGGAAGTCTGCAATCGTGTCTGCCGACAAGTTCACTGCGATATCGCCAGAGCCCGTACGCAGGTGCTCGATGGCCAACCGTACGACCTTGAGGTCAATGGGCACGGTGAGATTCAGATGTGCAGCCATGGGCATGAAATCCCCCGCTTGCCAAGGAGGACCTGCATCATCGGTCTGAAGGCGGATGACTCCTTCATCATGCAAGGCAACCACCCCGTCACCACCTACGACGGGATAAAACACCAACGACAGTCGGCCGCCACTGACGGCCTCGGTCAATAAAGTTCGCCATTGATCTGTAGGCAGCACCGCGTGCTCGTGGCCCTCTTCGTTGGCGTACCAATTGTTGGGGCCTTGGGCTTGCGCGCGGGCCATGGCTTCATCTGCCCGGCGCAAAAGGTCGCTCATATCCTGCCCTCGTTGATAGCGTACGCCGGCCACATGGAAAAGGTCAGGGGCGTCGCCTATCCAATAGGGCAACCACCCGGTGGTCAGGCGTTGGTGAATGTCGGTGGCCGCGTCGCTGGCAGAGGCCTGGGTGGGGCAAACCACGGCAAACTCGCCACCCTTGATGCGCCCGGCGCGCTGACCGGGTCTGTCGTTCCCGCTGTCGTACAAAACGGAGCCCAGGCCCTTGAGCAGATCATCGGTGCGGGCGTGGCCCAGCTGCACGTTGAGCGTATTGAGGTCCGCGATGCGTACCAGCACGAAGCTGCCCGTTTTCGCGAAATGTTCACCTGTCAGTATCTCGTTCAGGTGCGACAAAAAGTACTCGCGACTGGACAACCCGGTAACGGCATCCCGGTTGACTTTCCTGCGCAGAGTTTCCAGTCGGGCGGCCTCCTCAGTCAGCATGGCTTTGATCCTTGCGACCATGTCATTCATGGCCCGGACAACGCTGCGCAGTTCGGGGGTGCTTGGCTCTTCAATTGTGAGAAAGTGCCTTTGTGCGATGGCTTCGGCTTGGCTCACTACGTCTTCTAGAGGCCGCGTGATGTAACGGATGACTTGTGTGCCGGCCAATCCAGTGACTACGCTGCCAAAGACAAACCACATCAGCAACTCCAGGGTGCCCTCCCACAGGCTTTTGTAGACGTACTGGTCATGACTGGCCAAGCTCAGCGTGCCGTACTGGCTCCAGCCATCGTTGATCTGCGCGCGTCCGGGTTCTGCGCGAATCGGAATCAGATTGACGAACCATGAGGGCGCGGCTGTTTGCTCTCCTTTGAAAGTCTTTTCCACCAGCGTTGCTCCAGTGGGCGAAACAATGCGAATGAAGCGGTAATGGCCCGCATCAAACTGCGCGGCTACTTGCAATTCCACGGTGACGGGGTCCTTGTCGAGTTGTGACAAAGACAGTGCCAGAGAGTTGGCGTTGTCAATGTTTTTGACCTGCAGTTGCTGCTGGAGGTAGTGCCGCGCGGACAACACACTGACCACCATGCTGCAGCCAAACGCCAGCGTCATCACAAGTGCGATGGCAATCCAGAGTTGTTTAGTGAGTGACATGGTGAAGCCTCTCGTAAGTAGTCTGGAGCATCACAGCCCGTCCTGGCGCATGCGTTCCAGTACATCGCGCCAGCGGGACAGCCGCGCTGTCGGATCGGCTGCAGGGGCGGTCGTTCCTGCTACCCACAGGCCACTGTTGTTGAAGCTGAAAACGGGCGCGAGGTCTGTTCTGGACGTGGCCGGACGGATGTTGCCTATCAGGTTGTCGAGAATCATGGGCTCTTCTGTCGGCACGGCGTAGTAGCCAAGCACCATGTGGGCCTCGCTGCGGGTGCTTCCGGCTCCACCGATACGGGCTCGCACATAGATCATGCGTAGCTTGTCATTGGGCACGCCCATCAGCAACAGGCTGGTGTACTTGGCAATCGCAAAATCTTCGCAGTCGCCTGCACCGCGTCCCATGGTTTCCAACGGGGTGGCCCAGTAGTCGTTCTGCTGCCAGACGACGATGTCGTTCTCAAACAGTACCCGGCGATTGAAAAAGGTGTTCACAAGAGCCAGTTTTTCAGACTCTTCGAGTTTTCGCCCTTCGTCCAGCATCTTGCGCCAGGCGCTCACCGTATCTGCAGCCTTTGCCCCATAGCGCTGCGAGGCAAGGTTCTGCATCTTGTCCATGTCTGGTTCCGCGATCGCCCATTGCAGAGCGAGCAGGCAAAAGAAAACAATTCTTCCCCGGCGTAACCACGCGAGAAAAAAACGATAGTTTTCTTTGATAGACATGGCCTTGAGTTGCAGTTTGTTGCTATCAAAACACCCCCGCCTCAGTTCATTTTGCAAGGAAATGATGATTTCGCACACAAATTGTTTGCGTGCGAAAACACCGCTGCCTATAGTGATTTTTCTCACTAACAGATACATCTGGAGGCCCCATGCGATACGTCCTAACGCTGGTCGGTTCAGCAGTCCTCGTTGCCACAGGAGCTTCGGCGCAAGTGCTGCCGCTGCCCTTGGTGGAGGCAGCGCGCAAGACGGTGGTGACCAATCCCGAGGTGCAGGCGCGATGGCGCGGTTTCAGAATCGCGGATGCGGAACGTGGTGAGGCGCGTGCGGGGTACTTGCCCCAACTGGATGCGTTGGCTGGTGCGGGCCGGCAGAACAACCGGCGCCCCTCCGGGGAGACCGGATGGTATTCCTATGGCAGTGCAGCACTGACCCTGAACCAGATGTTGTTTGATGGGTTCTTCACGCGCAACGAGGTGCAACGTTTGGGCCACGCCAAGCTGGTGCGGTACTACGAATTGGTTGAAGCGTCGGAAACAGCCACCCTGGAGGCTTTGCGTGCCTATGTTGATGTGATTCGGTACCGAGAGCTAGTGGAGCAGGCAAAGCTCAACTACGCCGAACACAAGGTGACGACGAGTCAGATTGACGAGCGGGCGGGCGCGGGGGTCGGCCGACGCGTGGATCTGGAGCAGGCCGTGGGCAGGTTGGCTTTGGCGGAGTCCAATTTGCTGACGGAGCTTGCCAACCTGTATGACGTGACAGCCCGCTACCAGCGAGTGGTGGGGGAGATGCCTGCTGCAAACCTTCCCACGTTGGCCGAGGGCATAAAGCTCAAAGGGTTGCCACCCTCCTTGCCGGAAGCCATGAGCCTGGGGTTGAGCAACAGTCCGGCGTTAAGTGCAGCCATTGAGAACGTGCGGGCCAGCGAGGCCGGTATTGCTGCACGGAAGGCCGCATATGTCCCGCGGGTGGATTTTCGCGCCAGTCAAACTTGGGACCACAACCTGCTGGGTGAGAGGGGGCGTTCGCGCGACACTTCGATAGGCGTGGTGTTGAGCTACAACCTGTATCGGGGCGGTGCGGACGAAGCCCGCGAACTCAAGGCGGTGGAGACTAACAGCCAAGCGTTGGATCTGCAGGAAAAGGCTTGCCGTGATTTGCGGCAGAACCTTGCAAGTTCTTACTCCGAATCTCAGCGATTGACTGAGCAACTGGCATTCCTTGATCAGCACCGGTTGTCGTCTGAAAAATCCCGTGAGGCATATCGCCAGCAATTCGACATTGGCCAACGGACCCTGCTCGATATT
Organism: Acidovorax sp. GW101-11A03; assembly: GCF_059424825.1. Lineage (NCBI taxonomy): Bacteria > Pseudomonadati > Pseudomonadota > Betaproteobacteria > Burkholderiales > Comamonadaceae > Acidovorax > Acidovorax sp. GW101-11A03. The sequence goes on from NZ_JBWKZU010000014.1 coordinate 15,615, forward strand.
CTGGATACCCAGAACGAGTACTTCCAGGCCAGCCGGGCTTTCATCAATGCCCGTTACAACCAAGTCATCGCGCAGGCGCGTGCGCTGGCGTCCATGGGCAAATTGATGACAGCGCTGGAGGTGTCGCGCCCCGATATGCCTTCGCTGGCCGAGGCAGGTCGCGGCACGGACGGCTCCAATCAGGCCGCCGAGTTGTGTGCAGGGGATTTGCCTCCCATGGTGACGGTGGAGCAAGCCAAAGTCGGCGTGGATGTTACCCCCAGGCAGCGTGCCCGGCCGTTGCCTGCAGGTGATCAGCCAGGGGCTGTGCCCGCTCCACGCAAATAGCGCCTGCGCAGGAATGCGGTGCCAGAGGCGGCTTTAAGCGCGCGGGTAGTTGCTGCTGTCGTTGTAGCCCGTGCTGCAGTGACGGGTGTCAGCGCACTGTCGCCAAAGCCTGCAGCAACTTGGCGTGGATGCCCCCAAACCCGCCATTGCTCATGCACACCACATGATCCCCCGGCCGGGCGGACTGCGCCACCTGGGCCACCAGGGTGTCGATGTCGGCTGCGGTTTGCGCGCGCTGGCCTGGGCCTACACCGAGGGGAGCGAGCGCCTCGGCGGCATCCCAGTCCAGCCCTGCCGTGTGGCAGAACGCGAGATCGGCGGGCTCCAGGGCCCAGGGCAGCTGGCTCTTCATGGCGCCCAGTTTCATGGTGTTGCTGCGGGGCTCGAACACGGCCAGGATCCGCGCGCTGCTGCCCAGGCTGCGGCGCAGGCCGTCCAGGGTGGTGCGCAGCGCCGTCGGGTGGTGTGCAAAGTCGTCGTACACGGCCACGCCACCCACGGTGCCACGCAGTTCCATGCGCCGTTTGACGTTCTGGAAGGTGGCGAGGGCGCTGGCTGCTTGCTCGGGGGGAACTCCTACATGGTGGGCAGCCGTGATGGCAGCCAGCGCGTTGAGCTGGTTGTGCACCCCGGTGAGCGACCATTCCACGCGGGCCACGCGGCGGCCCTGGTGCATGACGTCAAATGCCTGGGGATCGCCTACGGCGTAAAAGTCGCTCACCGCCGCGCCAAAGCTGGTCACTTCGCTCCAGTATCCGGTGTGCAGCACCCGTGCCAGGCTTTCCTCCAACCCGTTGGTCACGACGCGGCCTGACGGGGGGACTGTGCGTACGAGGTGGTGGAACTGGCGCTCAATGGCGGCCAGGTCGTCAAAGATGTCGGCGTGGTCGAATTCGAGGTTGTTGAGCACGGCGGTGCGGGGCCGGTAGTGCACGAACTTGCTGCGCTTGTCGAAGAAGGCGGTGTCGTACTCGTCCGCCTCGATCACAAACAGCGGCGTCGCACCCAGTGGGGTGGACGCTGGTACGGGGCGCTGTGCCGCGCCGAGCCGGGCAGACAGGCCGAAGTTCAGTGGCACACCTCCAATCAGGAAGCCGGGCTGCTGGCCCGCGCTTTCCAGGATCCAGGCCAGCATCGAGGTCGTGGTGGTCTTGCCGTGCGTGCCGGCCACGGCCAGCACATGGCGCCCCTGCAGCACATGTTCGGCCAGCCACTGGGGGCCGCTGGTGTAGGGCAGGCCAGCGTCCAGGATGGCTTCCATCAGAGGGAACTTGGGGGTGCCGTCGGGCAGCCGGGCGCGGCTGACCACGTTGCCGATCACAAACATATCGGGCTGGAGCGCTATCTGGTCCGCACCAAAACCTTCGATCAGGTCGATGCCCAGTGCCCGGAGCTGGTCGCTCATCGGGGGGTAGACGCCGGCGTCGCAACCGGTCACCTTGTGGCCTGCCTCGCGGGCCAGCGCTGCAAGGCCTCCCATGAATGTGCCGCAGATCCCTAGTATGTGTATGTGCATGGGCGCTGATTCTAAAGCCGCTGCGATGCGGGAAAATCTTGGCAAAAAAGCCCTTCTGCGCGCACTGTGTATGCCCTGTGAGCTACAAAATGCATAGCATCTTGGGTGGTTTCGTTTCTGGGGTGTCTGCGGGCCTTGTGCGGGGCGTAGGCGGCCCGTCATGGATCGCGCGCACAATGCGGACTCCTCCGCTGTCTTCCACTTTCATGCACACACCTTTGAGCGAAGAAATCGCCCACACCACGGCACGCCTGGTGGTTGAGGAAGGGCTGGAATGGGGGCCCGCCAAGCGCCGGGCCCTGCGCCAGATGGGGCTGCCTGCCCGGACCCCGCTGCCCGACAACGATCTGGTGGAAGCGGCGGTGCGGGAGTACATCGAGATCTTCTGCGCCGACACGCAGCCGCGCGAGTTGCGGGCGCTGCGCCAGCTGGCACTGGTCTGGATGGAGCGCATGGCGGCGTTTCGTCCGCACTTGGCGGGGGCGGTCTGGCACGGTACGGCCACGCGCCTGTCGGATATTTACTTGCAGTTGTTTTGCGATGACCCCAAATCTGCGGAGATCGCGCTGATCGACCACCATGTGGACTATGAGCCCCGTACGGTGACGGGTTTTCATGGCGAATCGGTCGAGGCCTTGAGCCTGGGCAGCAAGTCACCGGAGCTCAATGAGATGATCGGAGTGCATTTGCTGATTTACGACCTTGATGACTTGCGGGGTGCCTTGAAGCCCGATGCCAAAGGCCGCATCCCGCGCGGTGACATGACGGCCGTGCGCCGCCTGCTCCAGGAAACCAGTGCCCCATGACGAAGACGACCCCCTCCGATTTGCCTGAATCCGCGCCTGCATCACCGAATGTGCTGCCTCAGGTTTCCTCGCCCGCTCGCCGCCGCCTGCTGTATGCCGGTGTGGCCGGGGCTGCGGCCGTGGGAGGGGCCGTGGGAGGGGCCGGCTTGGCATGGTGGAAGTTTCAGCCGCACGCCATGGAGGCAGGGGCGGAGCAGGCGCTGTGGGGCATGGAATTTGAAAAGCCGGAGGGCGGCGTGGTCGCGTTGAAGTCTTTCTCTGGCAAGCCGCTGCTGCTCAACTTCTGGGCCACCTGGTGTCCACCCTGTGTGGAAGAGTTGCCCATGCTGAACGCTTTTTATCGCGAACATGCTGCCAAAGGCTGGCAAGTGCTGGGTTTGGCGATTGACCAGCCCTCGGCGGTACGCAAATTCCTGGCGCGGCTTCCTCTGGAGTTTCCCGTGGGGCTGGCGGGTTTGGGAGGGACGGATCTGGGGCGTTCGCTGGGTAACTTGACGGGTGGGCTGCCCTTTACCGTGGTGCTGGGCGGGGCGGGGCGGGTGCTGCACCGTAAAATGGGGCAGGTGACCCCACAGGATCTGCAGCTGTGGGCCCCTTTGCGGTGATGCATGTGACGGCAGATTTCGGGTCGCCGCAGTGATTCTGGAGGGCTCCGGCCGTCTATTTCCATGACGAAGTTCATGGAAAATGCATGTGGAAGACTGCGATAGGGTGAAATTGGAGTAAATTCGCGCCCTATTCAGTTTTATAGCCGTTGGAGCTTCCATGGATCTGCGAAAACTCAAAACCCTCATCGATCTCGTGTCAGAGTCGAATGTGTCCGAACTCGAAATCACGGAGGCCGAGGGCAAAGTCCGCATCGTCAAGAGCGGTGGCGCCGTGGTTCAGCAGTATGTCCCGGCCCCCATGCCAGCCCCGGCGGCACCTGCGCCTGCAGCTGCGGCCCCTGTGGCAGAACTGCCCGCTCCGCCAGCGGTGCCCGCAGGCCATGTCGTCAAGTCGCCCATGGTTGGCACCTTTTACCGTTCGTCCAGCCCCGGCGCCAAGGCATTTGTCGAAGTCGGCAGCCAGGTGAAGGAAGGCGAGACGATTTGCATCATCGAAGCCATGAAGATCCTCAATGAGATCGAGGCGGACAAGTCGGGTACCGTGACCCGCATCCTGGGTGAGAACGGCCAGGCCGTGGAGTACGGTCAGCCGCTGTTCATCATCGAATAAGGCGCCCATGTTCAAGAAAATCCTGGTCGCAAACCGAGGGGAAATTGCCCTCCGTATCCAGCGCGCCTGCAGCGAACTTGGGATCAAGGCCGTGATGGTCTATTCCGAGGCCGACCGCGACGCCAAGTACGTCAAGCTGGCCGAAGAGGCGGTGTGCATCGGCCCCGCACCCTCGCCGCTGTCCTACCTCAACATGCCGGCCATCATCTCGGCGGCCGAAGTGACCGACGCCGAGGCCATCCACCCCGGCTACGGCTTCCTGTCCGAAAACGCCGACTTTGCCGAGCGCGTGGAAAAGAGCGGCTTCCAGTTCATCGGCCCCACGCCCGAGTCGATCCGCATCATGGGCGACAAGGTGTCTGCCAAGCAGGCCATGATCCGCGCGGGCGTGCCCTGCGTGCCGGGCTCTGAGGGCGAGTTGCCCGATGACCCGGTGCAGATCCGCCGCATCGCCAAGGCCATCGGTTACCCCGTGATCATCAAGGCAGCAGGCGGCGGCGGTGGCCGTGGCATGCGCGTGGTGCACACCGAGGCCGCGTTGGTCAATGCCGTGCAGATGACCAAGGCCGAAGCAGGCGCTGCGTTCGGAAATCCTGCGGTGTACATGGAGAAGTTCCTCCAGAACCCCCGTCACATCGAAATCCAGATCCTGGCCGACAAGCACCGCAACGCGGTCTACCTGGGCGAGCGCGACTGCTCCATGCAGCGCCGCCACCAGAAGGTGATCGAAGAGGCACCAGCCCCTGGCATCCCACGCAAGCTGATCGAAAAGATTGGCGAGCGCTGCGTGGCTGCCTGCAAGAAGATTGGCTACCGGGGGGCGGGCACCTTTGAGTTCCTGTACGAAAACGGCGAGTTCTACTTCATCGAGATGAATACCCGCGTGCAGGTGGAGCATCCGGTGACTGAATGGATCACCGGTGTGGACATCGTGAAGACGCAGATCATGGTGGCGGCCGGCGAGAAGCTGCCCTTTACGCAGCGCCAGATCGAGATTCGTGGTCATGCCATCGAATGCCGGGTGAATGCGGAAGACCCGTACAAGTTTGTCCCCTCGCCCGGGCGCATCACGACCTGGCACCCACCGGGCGGCCCGGGTGTGCGTGTCGATTCGCATGCCTACACCAACTACTTTGTGCCGCCGAATTACGACTCGATGATCGGCAAGATCATCGTGCACGGCGACACGCGCGAACAGGCGCTGGCCCGCATGCGCACGGCGCTGTCCGAGACCGTGATCGAAGGCATCAACACCAATGTGCCGCTGCACCGCGAGCTGATGGTGGATGCCAAGTTCATGGCCGGAGGCACCAACATCCACTACCTGGAAGAGTGGCTGTCGCAGCATAAGCGCTAGGCTGGGTACTGCCCCCTGAGTCGTTTCGCACCTTCCCCTTCCTCTTGAATGGCTGCGCCGTTTGGGAAGGGGAATACCGCCAGTGCTGGCGAGGACCACGTGCGTTTCGTGGGTTGCAGGTTTGTGTCAGGCACCCTGCTGGTGCGGTAACAGTGAGTTCACATGCTGGCTCTTGGCAACGAGGGTCAGCATTTCATTTTTCTGAGAGGCGTCTATGTTTGAGTTGAGTCTGATGTGCCCCGAGGAATGTATCGAGCCAGTCAGCGATGCGCTGGATGCGCTCGATGCGCTCTCCGTGTCGGTGGAGGATGCCGATGCCCAGACCGACGCCGAGCAGGCGCTGTTCGGTGAGCCCGGCATGCCGCCGCCCAAGGATGGCTGGCAGCGCAGCCGTGTGGTGGCGTTGTTCCCGTCTGAAGTGGCGGCGCGCGAGGCGCAGCAATTGCTGGTAGTGCAGGACTTCTTTGTGGGCTGCCAGGTGTTGGGCGTGGCGCAGGTGGCCGAGCAGGACTGGGTGCGGCTCACGCAGTCGCAGTTTGCGCCGGTGGACATCACGCCGGATTTCTGGATCGTTCCCACCTGGCACGAACTGCCTGCCCAGGCGGTGCGCAGCATCCGTCTGGACCCGGGCCTGGCCTTTGGCACGGGCACGCACCCCACCACGCGCATGTGCCTGCGCTGGATTGCGCGCAACGGGGCGGTGCAGCCGGGGGCTGGCAACAACCCGCTGGGCCGGGTGCTGGACTACGGCTGCGGCTCGGGCATTCTGGCCATTGGTGCGGCCAAATTTGGCGCCACGGACATTGACGCGGTGGACATCGATCCTGCCGCTGTGGAATCCACGGCACAGAACGCGCAAGCCAACGGCGTGCAGCTGAGTGCCGGACTGCCCGACAAGGCACGGGGCGAGTACCAGACGGTGCTGGCCAACATCCTCGCGACACCCTTGCGGGTGCTGGCGCCTTTGCTGTGTGCCCATGTGGCGCCGGGAGGGCATTTGGTGCTTGCGGGCATCTTGGAGCGCCAGGCTGAAGAGCTGAAGGAGGCTTATGCACCATGGGTGCGCCTGGAAGTGGCGGATGCCGAAGACGGCTGGATACTGATGACTGCCCAGCGCTGAGCCTGCGCGTGTTCCGCCTGGGCCGAGGTGGCGCGGCCCCTACAATCCAACGCTGATGAGCCAGATCACTCGCTGCCCGTCTTGCGCCACCTCCTTCAAGGTGGTGGCAGACCAATTGCGCATCTCGGAAGGATGGGTGCGGTGTGGCCAATGCAAGGAGGTGTTTGATGCCTCTGCGCATTTGCTGCCAGTGGCCCCGGCGGCCCTTTTGCCCGATGTGTCCCTGACAGATGTGCGGCCGCCGCCGGCGCCCACCGCTCGAAAGAGCGATGCGGAGCGTGCTTGGGGGGGCGGGGCCGCGCCGCCTTCGTCCCCGGCGTTGGGGAGGGGCGCTCAGGCGGCTCCGATGGCAGCCCACGCTGCGCATTCCACTGCGCATCCCCCTTTGCATGCAGATGCTGGAGTCCATCGCGCAGGCGCTTCACTGCCCATGGCTGCAGCGCCCCTGGCACCGGCAACGCCTGTGCTGGATATTCCTGCGCCCACTGTGCCTGCCTTCCTGGCCGTAGGCGCGGCGGCTTCCGATGCAAATACCTTGAACCTCGCGCCGACTGCGCCGTTCTCCTGGTGGCCCGTCCCCACGCCGTGGGCGGCAGCGGAGGCTGATTCAAGCCCATCACTGTCGGGGTTGGCAGTTGATGGACCGGCCACGGAAGAGGTCGTGGCAAAGCCGGTGTTGGATGCTACTGCGGAGGCGCCTGGTGAGGCGGCGGCTCTGCCCATAGCCGTGGCGGATGCCGAAGTGGGCGGGGCTGCGGAGGTTGTGCGGGGTGGGTATGAGCTTCCCACTGCCGATTCGCATGACCCCATCGGGCTTGACGGCCCGGTGACCTCGGGGAAGGGTGGAGGGGGAAGTTCCTTCGCTGGGGTGGGCAGCGAGGCCGTGGTCGATGCGACCGGGAGCACATTGGCAGCGGAGCCTGTGCTGGAGCACCACGGGGAGGCACTTTCCTCTGACCTGCCGAGCACGGGCCACCATGACGCCCCCCCGACCGTGCCTGAGCTCCTGCCGTCGGTGGATTTTGTGCAGCGGCCCGTGGTGGATGAGATACCGGCAGCGTTGGAGCTGGTCGCAGATGACTCTCCGGCTGCGGTGTTGCAGCCCCGCACTCGCAAGCCCGTGGCCAGCCAGGTGGATGAAGATGAGCAGGGCGAAGAGGGTGCGCATGAGGCCGGGCCTGAGGTCAGTTTTGTGATTGCTGCGCGGCGCAAGGCTTTCTGGCGCAAGCCTGTGGTGCGGGCCGTGCTGGTGCTTGTATTGCTGGTCTTGGTGGTGGGCATGTTGCTGCAGGTCGCCGTCCAGGAGCGTGACCGCATTGCAGCCACGGACCCGCGTGCAAGGCCGTGGCTGCTCAAGTTGTGCGAGCCTTTGCAGTGCGAGGTGGCTCCCCAGCGCCAGATTGCCGATGTGGTCATCGACAGCTCTTCGTTCAACAAAGCCCGTGGCGACAGTTACCAGTTGGCGCTGACCATGAAGAGCAAAGCGGACATTCCATTGGCCATGCCTGCGGTGGAGTTGACCTTGACCGATGCCCAGGACCAGCCTGTGCTGCGCCGGGTGCTGCTGCCGAACGACATGGCCGCACCGGCGGAGCTGCCGGCGCGTGGCGAATGGAGCACTTCGGTATCGGTGATCGTGACCACAGGCGGTGCGCGCGTGGCTGGGTACCGGCTGCTGGCGTTCTATCCCTGAATTTTTACCAACCTACGGACCGATTCATTTCTATGGCTGCCCTCATTTGTGGTTCCCTGGCATTCGACACCATCATGACCTTCGAGGGGCGCTTTGCAGAGCAGATCCTGCCTGACCAGTTGCACATCCTCAATGTGTCATTCCTGGTGCCTTCTCTGCGCCGCGATTTTGGCGGGTGTGCGGGCAACATTGCCTACAGCCTCAAGCTGCTGGGGGGGGAGCCTTTGCCCATGGCGATGCTAGGCAGCGATGGGGCGGACTACCTCCAGCGACTGCAGTCGCTGGGCATCGATTGCCGCCACGTGGGCCAGGTTCAGGACACCTACACCGCACAGGCCATGATCATGACGGACCGCGATAACAACCAGATCACGGCCTTCCACCCCGGGGCCATGATGCAGGCGCATGCCAACCGCATTGATGTGGGCTCCAAGGCGAGTGTGGGGATCATTGCACCCGATGGGCGCGATGCCATGCTGGAGCATGCAGCCCAGTTCGTGGCGGCGGGTATTCCGTTTGTGTTCGATCCTGGCCAGGGGCTGCCCATGTTCAGTGGGGACGAGTTGGCGAAGTTCATTGACCAGGCATCCTGGGTCACAGTCAACGACTACGAAGGAAAGATGCTGAGCGACCGCACCGGCTGGACCCTGGCTGAAATCTCGCACAAGGTGGAGGGGCTGGTGGTTACCTTGGGGGCTGAGGGCTGCGAGGTGTGGGTTGCAGGTGAGAAGACCCATGTGCCTGCCGTGGTGCCGACGCAGGTGGTGGACCCCACGGGATGTGGGGATGCCTGGCGCGGTGCGCTGCTGTTCGGCCTGGAACGGGGCTGGGCGCTGCCACGTTGCGCGGCGCTGGGCAACCGCGTGGGGGCTCTCAAGATCGCGCAGCGCGGGCCGCAGAATTACACGCTGGATTTTTCGGTGGAGTGAGCCGTGATCGGCGTTGGGTAAAGGGGGCTGAACAGATGTTTGAGCCCTGTCCAACGCCTACTTGATCTGATGCCACCGCGAGGTGTGGCCCGTGCTGCCCCGCTGTTTGTGGGCTGGCGGCCGCAGGCGAAAAAAAACCCGGTGCACAGGCACCGGGTTGAGCGTGCAATACGCCTGAATTAAGGCTTGTTGCCCGTAGGGAAGGGCCAGGCAGCCTGAGGATTCAGGGTGGTCTGCGCCGCTGGTGCGGCAGCAGGGGCAGGCGCCTTGGGGGCCTTTTTGGCAGGGGCAGCTTTCTTGGCGGGAGCCTTGGCAGCGGCCTTTTTGGCGGGGGCTGCTGCCTTCTTGGCGGGAGCGGCCTTCTTGGCGGGGGCTGCGGGCTTCTTTGCTGCTACGGCCTTCTTTGCTGGGGCGGCTTTCTTGGCCGGTGCTGCTGCCTTCTTGGCGGGTGCAGCCTTCTTTGCTGCTACGGCCTTCTTGGCTGGAGCGGCTTTCTTGGCCGGTGCTGCTGCCTTCTTGGCAGGTGCAGCCTTCTTCGCTGCTACGGGCTTTGCAGTTGCAGCTTTTTTCGCGGGTGCAGCCTTCTTGGCGGCGGGTTTTTTCGCAGTTGCCATCATGTTCTCCTTGGGTCAATTTGCAAAGAGCACTTGCTGTCTACAGTGGACAGCAAGCGATCCATGGAGATGGAATAGAACTCCATCTCCATGAACACGGGAACGCTCCACACGGCGGCGCTCTGTGGCGCTGTCTGTCTGGGGCGTGGTGTAAAAATCCATGGTGGTGTGATGCGAAAAGGCGCTAGTCCCAGGACAGCGCACCACCGGACTGGTATTCAATAACCCGGGTTTCGAAGAAGTTGCGTTCCTTCTTCAGGTCGATCATCTCGCTCATCCATGGGAACGGATTTTCTTCGTTGGGGAACAACGTCTCCAGCCCGATCTGCGTAGCGCGGCGGTTGGCGATGTAGCGCAGGTAGCCCTTGAACATCGAGGCATTCATGCCCAGCACGCCGCGTGGCATGGTGTCTTCGGCGTAGCGATACTCCAGCTCAACCGCCTTGAGGAACAGCGCCTTGATTTCGGCCTTGAACTCGGCAGTCCACAGGTGCGGGTTTTCCAGTTTGAGCTGGTTGATCAGGTCGATGCCGAAATTACAGTGCATGGACTCGTCACGCAGGATGTACTGGTACTGCTCTGCCGCACCGGTCATCTTGTTCTGGCGGCCCAGCGCCAGGATTTGTGTGAAGCCCACGTAGAAGAACAGCCCTTCCATCAGGCAGGCGAACACGATCAGCGACTTGAGCAGCGTCTGGTCAGTCTCGAAGGTGCCGGTGTGGAAGTTGGGGTCCATGATCGCCTCGATGAAGGGGATCAGGAACTCATCCTTGTCGCGGATCGAGGCAACTTCCAGGTAGGCGCTGAAAATTTCGCCTTCGTCCAGGCCCAGCGATTCCACGATGTACTGGTAAGCGTGTGTGTGGATCGCTTCTTCAAACGCCTGGCGCAGCAGGAACTGGCGGCACTCGGGTGCTGTGATGTGGCGGTAGGTACCCAGCACGATGTTGTTGGCTGCCAGCGAGTCGGCAGTCACAAAGAAGCCGAGGTTGCGCTTGATGATGCGGCGCTCGTCTTCGGTCAGGCCGTTGGGGTCCTTCCACAACGCGATGTCGCGCGTCATGTTCACTTCCTGCGGCATCCAGTGATTGGCGCAAGTGGCGAGGTATTTTTCCCATGCCCACTTGTACTTGAAGGGCACCAGCTGGTTGACGTCGGTCTGGCCGTTGATGATGCGCTTGTCGGCTGCGTTGACGCGCCGATGTGCGGTTGCTGCAGCAGCGGTCGGAGCAACGGCAGAGGCTGTCATCGTTGCATGCACGGCTTGCAGGGAGGGGGTCTGGAAAGGCAGGGGCGGCTGTTCCGCCGGGTGGCTCTTGTTCAGTCCACCGTCCAATTGATTTTGCGATGAGGGCTTGACTTCTTCGTCCCAGGACAACATAGATTTTCCAGTGTTCGGATTATGAAAGCAGTGCTGCAAAAAGGAAAGCACTGCAGCGTTGTGTAGCAACGTTTTGTTGCTTCACAGCACCGGCACAACACCCCGGATCAGTCCGAAGTGTTGTGCGCGAAGTCCTTATTGGCAGGCTTCGCAGCCAGGATCGTCGATGGCGCAGAATTTCACATCCGTGGCAGGCACCGCTGCGGACTGTGCAGCAGCGGTGGCAGCCGCCGCTTCGAGTGCGCTGGGCTGTGCCTGCACGGGGGCGGATGCTGCGGACGCGCCGCCATCGTTGCCCGAGGACACTGCGTTGAGCTGGCGTGTGTTCACCGTGCTCATCTCGACGTGCGTGGCGCTCTGCGTGCGCAGGTAGTACGTGGTCTTGAGGCCACGGACCCAGGCCAGCTTGTAGGTGTCGTCGAGCTTCTTGCCCGATGCGCCAGCCATGTAGATGTTCAGGCTCTGGGCCTGGTCAATCCACTTCTGGCGGCGCGATGCGGCTTCCACCAGCCACTGCGGCTCGACTTCGAAGGCGGTGGAGTACAGCGCCTTGATGTCCTGTGGCACGCGGTCGATGGGGTGCAGCGAGCCCTTGAAGTGCTTGAGGTCCATGATCATCACGTCATCCCACAGGCCCAGGCGCTTGAGGTCGCGCACCAGGCCCCCGTTGATGACGGTGAACTCACCTGAAAGGTTGGACTTCACGGACAGGTTGCCGAACGAGGGTTCGATCGATGCATCCACGCCGATGATGTTGGAGATGGTGGCCGTCGGGGCGATGGCCACGCAGTTTGAATTGCGCATGCCGTCCTGCGCGATTTTCTTGCGCAGGGCGTCCCAGTCCAGCGTGGACGAGCGGTCCACTTCCACATAACCGCCCCGGGCCTGGGAGAGCATGTCCAGCGTGTCGAAGGGCAGGATGCCACGGTCCCACAGCGAGCCCTTGTAGCTGGAATACTTGCCGCGCTCCTTGGCCAGTTCGGTGGATGCCCAGTAGGCGTAGTAGCAGATGGCCTCCATCGACTTGTCGGCAAACTCCACCGCTTGCTGCGAGGCATAAGGAATGCGCAGTTCGTACAGGCTGTCCTGGAAGGCCATCACACCCAGGCCCACCGGGCGGTGGCGCAGGTTGGAGTCGCGCGCCTTGGTCACGGCGTAGTAGTTGATGTCGATCACGTTGTCCAGCATGCGCATGGCCACCGTGATGGTCTTCTTGAGCTTGTCGTGATCGATCTGCCCATTCTTCAGGTGCTGCAGCAGGTTGACCGAGCCGAGGTTGCAGACAGCGGTTTCGGTGTCGCTGGTGTTCAGCGTGATCTCGGTGCACAGGTTGGACGAGTGCACCACACCGGCGTGCTGCTGGGGCGAGCGCACGTTGCAGGCATCCTTGTAGGTGATCCAGGGATGGCCGGTCTCGAACAGCATGGTCAGCATCTTGCGCCACAGGTCAGTGGCCTGCACCGTCTTGGCGGGCTTGATCTCGCCGCGCGCTGCCTTTTCTTCGTAGGCCACGTAGGCCTTCTCGAAGTCGGCACCGAACAGGTCGTGCAGGTCGGGCACGTTGGAGGGCGAGAACAGCGTCCAGGTGCCTTTTTCCATCACGCGGCGCATGAACAGGTCGGGGATCCAGTTGGCCGTGTTCATGTCGTGCGTGCGGCGGCGGTCGTCGCCGGTGTTCTTGCGCAGTTCCAGGAACTCTTCGATGTCCAGGTGCCAGGTTTCCAGGTAGGTGCAGACCGCGCCTTTGCGCTTGCCGCCCTGGTTCACGGCCACGGCCGTGTCGTTCACGACCTTGAGGAAGGGCACCACGCCCTGCGATTCGCCGTTTGTGCCCTTGATGTGCGAGCCCAGGGCGCGCACGCGGGTCCAGTCATTGCCCAGGCCGCCGGCAAATTTGGATAGCAGGGCGTTTTCCTTGATGGATTCGTAGATGCCGTCCAGGTCGTCGGGCACGGTGGTCAGGTAGCACGAGGACAGCTGCGAGCGCAGCGTGCCGCTGTTGAACAGCGTGGGCGTGCTCGACATGAAGTCGAACGACGACAGCACTTCGTAGAACTCGATGGCGCGGGCTTCGCGGTCGGTTTCGTTCAGTGCCAGGCCCATGGCCACGCGCATGAAGAAGGCCTGGGGCAGCTCGATGCGGGTCTTCTTGACGTGCAGGAAGTAGCGGTCATACAGCGTCTGCAGGCCGAGGTAGTCGAACTTCAGGTCGCGGTCGGCCTTGAGGGCGGCACCCAGGCGCTGAAGGTTGTACTGCAGCAGGCGTTCGTCCAAAAGCTCGTTGTCCACGCCCTTTTTGATGAACTGAGGGAAATATTCGAGATAGGCTTGGCCCATCTCGGCCTGGGTCACTTCCTTGCCCAGCACTTCGCGCACGATGGTGTGCAGCAGCAGGCGGGCCGTGGCGTAGGTGTAGTCGGGGTCCTTTTCGATCAACGTGCGCGCGGCCAGGATGGACGCCTTGTAGACCTCATCCATGGGCACGCCGTCATAGAGGTTGCGCATGGTCTCGGCCACGATGGGGTCGGCCTTGACGTCCGCACCCAGGTTCACGCAGGCCGATTCGATCAGTGCCTGCAGGCGGCCCAGGTCCAGGGCAATGCGTGCATCGCCGTCCAGCACGTGCAGCAGCGGGGCGGATGCCACGGGGGCTTGCTGCTCGCTCTGGCGCGCGCGCTCCTGGGTACGGCGTTCGCGGTACAGCACGTAGGCGCGGGCCACTTCGTGGTGGCCACCGCGCATCAGGCCCAGCTCTACGTGGTCCTGCACGTCTTCAATATGGAAGGTGCCGCCACCGGGGCGCGAGCGCACCAGTGCCCGGGTCACGTTGTGGGTCAGGGTGTCCACCACTTCGCGGACGCTGGCGGATGCTGCCCCCTGCGTTCCGTGCACTGCCAGAAAGGCCTTCATCATTGCCACTGCAATTTTTTGTGGTTCGAACGGCACCACAGCGCCATTGCGGCGAATGATTTGGTGGTGTGCGAACTCATTGCCGGCTGTTGCCGCCGGGTTGGCCTGGGATTCATTGGAGTCTGCCGGGCCGGGCTGGGCGGTGGAAGGCGTGTTCAAAGCAGCTTGCATGGGTGTCCTCTTCTGTGGGCTGTCTGGAGTGGGAGAGCGGCGCAAGTGGGCGCCGCGATGGGGAAGTGGTGCGCCGGACTTCAGTCTGTCGCACACTATATATGGTGTGTCATGTGTGTTCAAGACACTACCGGTAGTGTACCGCCTGAACCGGACTGAAAAAGGGAAACAAGCTGTGTTAGGCCCCCGGTGCGCAAGCGGAGCACCCGGCGTGAGGCCCTTGCGGGTGTTGCGATGGGTGCCGTAAACCCAGCAGTGGCGGGTGCTGGCGGCGCATTTTCCCTTCAGAGCCGCGTGGCGACTGGAAGAAAAAAAATGTGCAAATGCACAAAGAAAAATACCGGGCTGACGCTTCGATGCGACAGCGTTATTCAGTGCCGCTAAGTTGCGGGGGGCTGTGTGGCGCCGGGGAACTGGTGGCGTGGCCAATCCAGCGCTTTTTGCAGGATGGCCCAGTCGAATCCGGGGCCGGGGTCCTGCTTGCGCCCGGGGGCAATGTGTTCATGCCCTGCCACATGGGCGATGGGATAGCGCAGTGCGATGTCCTGGCACAGCCAGGCCAGGGTCTGGTATTGGGGGGGCTCAAAGTCCAGGCCCTCCAGGCCCTCCAGCTCGATGCCGATGGAGTCGTCGTTGCATTGGGCGCGCCCCCGGTAGAACGACTGCCCCGCATGCCAGGCGCGCAGATCGCAGTCCACAAACTGCCATGGCACCCCCAGGCGGTCGATGAAAAAGTGGGCAGAGACCTGCAGGCCCCGGATGCCCTGGTAATAGGGGTGGGCGTTCCAGTCCAGGGTATTGGTGAACAGCTGCTGCACAGCGCCCGTGCCAAATTCTCCCGGCGGCAGGCTGATGGAGTGCACCACGATCAGATCCACCGCCTGGGCCGTTGCCGGGCGTGCACCGTGGTTGGGCGATTCCAGGCGGCGTGCGCCTCGGTGCCAGCCTCCGTCCCAGACGGAGACGCGCTGTGCGTCATCCCATGTCGTCATGCGGGTCCTGGTCGTTCGGGACGGCGATGTTCAGGCGCGCGATGCGGTAGCGGATCTGGCGCAGGCTGATGCCCAGCCGCGCGGCGGTGGCGGTCCGGTTGAACCCTGCCTCCTTGAGCGCGCGGATCAGTATCTCGCGCTCTTGCTGGTCCAGCCAGGCCTGTAGGTCACTGGGCAGGGGCGCGGCGCAGGTGGTGGTTTGCGGGGGCGAAGCGGTGGCATCGGCGGTCTGCGTCTGGGGACTGCTCCCAGGTGATGCCGCCGGACGCACTGCCTGTGGGTCGGTGGCGCCGGTCGGCCAGTCCACATGCAACTCCTCGCCATCGCTGAGCGCCACGGCGCGGTGCAGCAGGTTCTCCAGCTCCCGCACATTGCCTGTGAGCGGGTGGGCGACGATGGCGGCGAGCGCGCGGTCGGTGAGGGCTGGCACGGGCATGCCGGATTCCTGGGCGATGCGGGATAGCAGCGCCGTACAGAGCTCGGGCAGGTCTTCGCGCCGCTCCCGCAGCGGCGGGATCACGATCTCGATCACATTGAGCCGGTAGTACAGGTCCTGCCGGAAGCGACCGGACTGTACATCGGCCGCCAGATCCCGGTGGGTGGCGCTCACGATGCGCACATCCACGGTCTCTTCCTGGGTGGAGCCCAGGGGACGGACACTGCGTTCCTGGATGGAGCGCAGCAGCTTGGACTGCATGGCCAGAGGCAGATCGCCGATCTCGTCCAGGAACAGGGTGCCCCCGCGTGCGGCCTGAAAGTACCCGTCCCGGTCCTGGGTGGCGCCGGTGTACGAGCCCTTGCGGGCGCCAAAAAATTCGGCCTCGAGCAGGTTCTCCGGTATCGCGCCACAGTTCACAGCCACCAGGGGGCCGTCGGCCCGCTGGCTGCTGGCATGCAGCGCCTGGGCCACCAGCTCCTTGCCGGTGCCTGACTCGCCATGTATGAGAACCGGCGCCATGCCGCGCGACACCTTGGCCACCCGCTGCTTGACGTTGCGGATGGCTTCCGACGCACCCACCAGCTTGTCCAGCGCCGCGTTGCCCGACGCATGCTCGGCCGCCGTGGCCGCTTGCCGTTGCTGCCCGGGGCTGCGGGCGGCCCGGGGGGCGGGCACCCCACCGGTGCCTTGCACTGCCGAGGCCACCACCGAGCGGAACTGCTTCAGGTCCACCGGTTTGGTCAGATAGTCGAAGGCGCCTGAGCGCAGCGCCTCGACCGCGTTTTCTGCTGAGCCGTAGGCGGTCATGACCACGCAGCGCTCCCGGCGCTGCTGGTCACGCAGGTCCTGCAGCAGCTCCATGCCAAAGCCATCAGGCAGCCGCATGTCGGTGATCACGGCATCGAAGCGGTGGGCCTTGAGCTGGTCGCGCGCCTCCTGCACGCTGGACGCCGTCTCCACGCGATAGCCTTCGCGCAGCAGGGTCAGTTCGTACAAGGTGCGCAGATCGGGTTCGTCATCAACGACGAGGATAGAGGCGGCAGGGGCGTTCATGGCAATCCGGTTCAGACCACGATGGTGTCAAACAGCGTCGCGGCGTCGGCAGGGCGGGTGGTGCGACGGAAGCCCACGGTGAACGCGTTGCCTCCGGTCTCGCCCCGCAGCGTGGTGCGGTTCAGCCGCTGGTAACTGATGGACGCTCCATGGCGTTGGCACAGTTCGCGGCAAATATAAAGGCCCAGGCCGCTGGAGCGGCTCTCGGACGAGAAAAACGGTTCGAACAGGTGGCGCTCAACGGATTTGTCCATGGGGGCACCGTCGCTCCACACCTGCAGGCTGACCTGGCCCGCCGGGGTGGTGCGTGTCGCAACACACAGGGAGTCGGGCTCCGGCCCCATGTAGCGCAGGGCATTGTCCAGCAGGTTCACCAGCACGCGGCGCAGGTGCTCACCATCAAACTCCACCTGTGTGGCCTGGGTGTCCAGCATGACCACGGCACGGCGCTGCACCGGGTCCTGGGCCTGCCAGTCGTGCCAGATCTGGGCAATGGTCTCGTCCAGCTGCAGAGTGGAGGCGGGCGCATGGCTGATCTGGTGCTGGACACGGGCGATATCGAGCACTTCTTCGGCAATGCGTGCCAGCCGGTCGGCGTTTTGCTGGACCATGTGGGCCAGGCGCTTCTGTGCCGGGTCGTGCAGGTCTTCCTCCAGCAGCGCGTTGGCCTGCACGATGGCCGCCAGGGGGTTGCGGATTTCATGGGCCACGGCCGCAGACATGCGGCCCATGGCTGCGAGTTTTTCGGTGCGCAGGCGGGCTTCCATTTCGCGCAGATCGTGCAAAAACATCACACACAGCCGCTCGGTGTGGGCCTCTCGGGCGGCCTCCCGGGTCGATGTGAGCCAGGTGCGCACATGCAGGCCGGTCGGGCTTTGGCCCGGGTGCAGCAGGTCCACATCCGCTGTCTGGGGTTGTTCGTGGCGAAAAGTGCGCCGGGCCAGGATCAGCAATGGCTTCCAGGGGGAGGCGGACTGCAGGGTCAATGGAAGGTCGGGCAGGGCACCACTGGCCAGCAACTGCAGACCGGCCGGGTTGGCAACACGCACCACATCGTTCTCGTCCACCACCAGCACACCATCGGTCAGGTTCTGGATGACCAGGGCACTGACCTGGGTCTGCACGCGGGCCGCAATCTGGCTTTGCTGCGCCACTTCCTGTTCACGCGCCAGCCGTGTCGCCAGTTGGTGCACCAGATAACTCACGATGAAGTAGCCCGTGCCGGTGAGTGCGCTTTGCAGGTAGCGCTGTGCATCGTCATCGCCCGTGCGTGCACCCATCCACCAGGCCCAGCCCAGCAGCAGCAGGGTCACGCCCGCCGTGGTGCCCAGCGCCAGCGTGAGTGTGCCCAGCACGGCCGCCATCAGGATGGGCAGGCCGAACAGGGGCGTGAAGTTCATGGTGCCTGCGTGCAGCAGCTGCAGGGCCGTGATGGCTGCAAGGTCAATGCCGATGGACGGGAGCCACTGGGGGCCCGCGCCGGGCGAAGGAGGGCCCTGCCGAGCCAGCACGCGCAGGGCCACGGTGGCTACCAGATACGCCACACACAGCGCCAGCACCGTGGGGTCCGCCACCTGGTTGATGATTTGTCCCGCTCCTTGCAGGACCAGCAGGGCGAGCGCCACCATGAGGCGGCCGGTGAGGAACCCACGCCACATGCGCACAAAAGGCGCATCCACCGTAGCCAGGTAGTTGCCAGCAGGCAAGGTTTGCATGGCTCAGGCCGGGCCCAGCTGCCGGTGTTCAGTGCTGCAGTAGGCCTGGTTGCCGAGCATCACGGCCTCTGCCTGGGGGATGTGCACGCCGCAATGCGCGCAGGCCAGCATGTCCTGCGGCAACGCGCGTGGCGAGGGAGAAGATGGCTTGGGCACGGCATCGTCCGGCGCGCGGCGGCTGCGCCAGATACCGATGGCCACGGCCAGGACCAAGAACAAGACCAGGTACTTCATGCACTGCGCCCCAGAACCACTTCCAGCACAAACCGCGAGCCCACATAGGCCAGCAGCAGCAGGGCCGATCCGGCATACAGCACCCGCACCGCGTTGCGTCCGCGCCAGCCAAACCGTGCGCGCCCCAGCAGCAAGGTGGCAAACGTCAGCCACGACAGCAGGGAGAAGATGGCCTTGTGGTCCCAGCGCCAGCTGCGGCCATAGAGGGCCTCGCCAAACAGCCACCCCGCCAGCAGCGTGGCGGTGAGCAGCACAAAACCAGCGGTCACGAAGCGGAAGGTCAGCCGCTCCAGGGTGAGCAAGGGGATGCCGCTGTGCGGGTCTTCTGCCTGGCGGATGTGGCGCTCGGCGCGGGTCATGAGCCAGGCGTGCACCACGGCCGCCGCAAACAGGCCATAGCAGGCAATGCCCAGAGCCAGGTGCAGCGGCAACCAGGCGGATTCCGCGACATGCAAGGGTTGGCCCGGGAAGACCATGGCCAGCACGATGGCTGCGGCGCCCAGGCCCGCCAGTACCCAGCGGGATTGCATCTGCGGAAACAGCTGCCGCTCCACCGCATACACAGTGAGCACCAGCCAGGCGGTCATCGACAAGGCCGGTGCAAAACCAAAGCGGGGGGTGTCGCCCCACAGGCCCCACACCAGCACCGCGCCGTGCAGCACCCAGGCCACCAGCAGGGCGTTGCGGGCGGCTGTGGCGCCCAGGCGCGAGGCCGCAGCGGCTGGCACGGCATATGCCACCGCGGCGGCCAAGGCCAGCAGCCAGCTGATGGGGGAGCTACTCGCTAAAATCATGGGTCACAGTTTAGCCTTTTGCCCCCACCGCCAGCGCCCTGGCGGGCCTGCCCGCCCCGACCTTGTGTTGATCGCGCGCAGGCAACACCGGAACTTCCCCTATGGCCTCCGCCCTTACCGACAAACTCTCGCGCCTCGTCAAGGAGATGCGCGGCCAGGCCCGCATCACCGAATCCAACGTGCAGGACATGCTGCGCGAGGTCCGCATGGCCCTGCTGGAGGCCGACGTGGCCCTGCCGGTAGTGCGCGATTTCATCGCCCGCGTGAAGGACAAGGCGCTGGGCCAGGAGGTGCTGGGCTCGCTCAAGCCCGGACAGACGCTGGTCTCCATCGTCAATCGTGAGCTGGCTGCCACCATGGGCGAGGGCATCTCCGACATCAACCTCGCCGCCCAGCCCCCGGCCATCATCCTCATGGCGGGCCTGCAGGGTGCGGGCAAGACCACCACCACGGCCAAGCTGGCCAAGCACCTGATCGAAAAGCGCAAGAAGAAGGTGCTGACTGTCTCGGGCGACGTGTACCGCCCGGCCGCCATCGAGCAGCTCAAGACCGTCACCAAGCAGGCGGGCGCCGAGTGGTTCCCCAGCACGCCCGACCAGAAACCGCTGGATATTGCGCGTGCCGCGCTCGACTACGCGAAGAAGCACTATTTCGACGTGCTGCTGGTCGATACGGCCGGCCGCCTGGCCATTGACGAAGCCTTGATGAAGGAAATCAAGGATCTGCACGCCACGTTGAACCCGGTCGAAACCTTGTTCGTGGTCGATGCGATGCAAGGGCAGGACGCGATCAACACTGCCAAGGCCTTCAAGGAGGCGCTGCCCCTCACCGGCATCGTGCTGACCAAGCTCGACGGCGACTCGCGCGGCGGTGCAGCGCTGTCGGTGCGGCAGATCACCGGCGCGCCCATCAAGTTTGCCGGTGTCTCGGAAAAGATCGACGGGCTGGAGGTGTTCGATGCCGAGCGCCACGCGGGCCGCATCCTGGGCATGGGCGACATCGTGGCGCTGGTCGAGCAGGTCACGGCCGGGGTGGACATGGAGGCTGCGCAAAAACTCGCGGCCAAGGTCAAGAGCGGTGACGGCTTTGACCTGAACGACTTCCTGGCCCAGATCCAGCAGATGAAGCAGATGGGCGGCCTCTCCAGCCTGATGGACAAGCTGCCGTCGCAGCTCACCGCCAAGGCCGGAGCCCTGGACATGGACAAGGCTGAGAAGGACATCAAGCGCAAGGAAGGCATCATCCAGAGCATGACGCCGCTGGAGCGCCGCAAGCCCGACCTCATCAAGGCCACGCGCAAGAAACGCATCGCCAACGGGGCGGGCGTGCATGTGCAAGAGGTCAACCGCCTGCTCAAGGAGTTTGAGCAGATGCAGGGCATGATGAAAAAGATGAAGGGCGGCGGCCTCATGAAGATGATGAAGCGCATGGGCGGCATGAAAGGCCTGGGCGGTGGTGGCATGCCCAAGATGCCGTTCTGACGTTCCGAGTCTCCTGGCGTCGGTTTGAAAAAAGCCCTGAAGAGGCGTGGCCTCTTCAGGGCTTTTGTATTCAGGGCGGCAGCAGCGCCACCTGCCTGGGGGCTGGGCGCCCAGATGGATTTATGGCGCCTGCAGCCAGTGCTTGAGCGGCTGATTCGCCCACGCCTTGGCCTCTTCGCCCACAAAGATGCGGGGCTGGGAGGCCGGGAGCTTGCGGCGCTTTTCCTGTGCAGCGATGGACTTTTGCGCCTCGCCCATCCAGTCGGTCACCGAAAGGCTGGCTCCGCCCGCCTGGCCAAACAAGGCTTCGGCAAAGGGCGTGTGGTTGCCGCCGTATTTGCATTGGAAGCTGGTGCGGCGTGCGTCCGTGGCCGTGATGACCACGCGGTTCGGTGCCTTCAGGGGCTCGACAAAGGCGCCGCTGTAGCAGGCGGACAGTACCACCAGCACGGGCACCTTGTTGAGCGGTGCCAGCGCATCGCTCAGGGCCTGGGGCGTGAGGGGCTGCAGGTTTTTGCCGCCCGCGCTGATGTTGAGCAGGCCGGGGTTGCTGTGGGTCGATATGAACAGCAGCACGCGGTCGCGCGGGCGCGCCACCTCGGCCGTCTTGGACATCACCAGCGCAAAATTTTCAGCCGTGGCCTGGGGCCAGTCGGTGGGCTGGTCGCGCGCCGGGTTGGCCAGCTTGAGCATCAGCGCGTTGGGGTCGATTTCCTTGACCCGCTGTTCGGCCAGCAGCACGTCGTTGCGGAAGGCCTTGGCC